>NZ_LWGG01001514.1:0-952 GCF_001635365.1 Oleiphilus sp. HI0128
CAAACTGCTTGAACGGGTCATCAAGTAATTCATCACGGTCCAGGCCCTGGCTCATATATTCGCGACGATAGTCACCGATATCCATACTCTCTTCCTAGCTTGTTGAATCAGATTTAGCTCCAATATTGAGGCTAATATCTTGATAATACAAGCTAAGTAAAAGCGAGAGAAGAGAAATCTTGTTTCTATGCCAAATTCGCGAAAAAGCGCTTTGGATCCAAGCATCAAGTGACGCTTTACCAGGCCCATACATCACCAAAACCAAGAGCATCGCGCCCCAGAAATAGTGGTCATTAACACCACCTGGGCTAATATCCGGGTAAGAGATAACGGCAACGATATTTAAGACAAATAGAGCCCCGGCACTAAAACGTCCGGCTAAACCAATCACCAACAATACCGGGAAGACTAGCTCAGCAAAGGTAGACAAATAGGCGGCGACATCAAAGGGAATCAAAGGCACATCGTATTCATATTCAAACAGCATCAATGTGCTATCCATACTCTTTACCTTCGATAAGCCAGCTAGAAAAAATACTTTCGCCAAGTACAAACGAAAGACAATAATCATAATAATCTGGCTTTTATCCACCCAGCGAGTGGCATTTAAATACAGCGACGCAACAGTAGAGACTTGACTCATATTTAATCCTAATGTGGTAATTTGGAACGATTTATTCGGCTAATGTGAAGCCGACAAACCAAACTCGTTGAACAGCCAAAGCAAGTGTTTGGTTAATTTCTTCTAGTGGATACTTGGACTGCAGTTCTTGCAGAATAGTTCCCAAGTTTTTCTTTTTATTTATCGAAGAGAGTAGTTCGAATTCCAAGTCGGATAGCTGATCGACACGTAGCTGGTAATGCGCCGCTCGCCATACCAACAAGTGCCGTGAACCGGAATCTAAATTCAAGGGTTGATCTTCATTCCCTTCTGCTTTGTCTCGATCTTCCA
>NZ_LWGG01001515.1:0-19370 GCF_001635365.1 Oleiphilus sp. HI0128
ATCATCACGCGCAACATTGAACCCTTCACGATCGCCACCTTGTGCTGCAGGCCCGGGAATTGTGTCTGCTGTCTCGGTGTTCGCTTCAGTGCCCGTATCATAGGTCAGCAATTCAAAACTCATACTCTCGTCAATCTCTAGTGTGCTAATTGCTTTACCGTTTAAAGCTGCAATAGCATCATTCGAGTTAACCAACATAGACACAACACTCAGTGATAAAGTTCCCAAGTATTTTTCAGAAGTTTGAACCTGAAACGACTCATACTCTCCTGGCGCTATAATTCCAGCACCAGACTCAGCAAGATAAACGTAAGAATCGTCAAGCGATGAGGATAAGAACTGGCTGTTGTCTCCCCCTTCAGCTAGTAACTCGAGTTCATCACTCGCCCTATGACCCGTCTGAAAACTCTTCCATTGGGAATCGTGCAATAAAACTGCAGCAGGCGATAAAGGCTGACCAGCCGTCAAGTTGCTCACTGTAACTTCAAACTCAAGCATGTCATCCTGCTTAGAGTCGTTATCAGAACACGCGGATAGAATTAGCGATGAGGCCAGCAGGGCTCCACTCATCAACTTCTTATTGATAGAAAAATAACCGTTCATAGCTCTGCCCTGTATTCGCTTACCGTTACAGTAATCTTGGCAATTGGGTTCAACCATCTGTGAGTAGTACTATCTAAATCTGAAACACCTCCATCAGCATCCAGATCCCCCAAAGCACCACGATGGATATGAACATAACCTTCAGCAGTGGCAACAATACCAGTACCATTTTCACCTAGGGTCGCTGCAACCGGCCCAGGAGCAGGAAAACCGGCCTCGCCTACCGCACCACTACCCACCACTTCGTCATTGGCTTCTGTACCTGCATCATAGGCTTTGGCATAGTATGTATAGGTTCCGGATTCACTGGGTATCTCGATTCCATTCAGAGCAATAAAGCCATCATTACTAGGCAAGATCATACCTACAACACTAAGCAGAACATTGCTTGTGCCATCGGTATTCAAGCTTGTAGAAGTCATTGATCCGGGTTCAAGAAGTCCCGAGGCAGGGTTATTGGATTGCACAGCGCCTAGCGCATCTAAACTGGCTTCAATTCCGCTTAAATCACCACCTTCTGCCATTGCCTGCAAATCATCTGATGCCACGCTTCCAAGTTCAAATAACGACGAACCTTCAGGGTGAGCTGTAACAGCCAAGGGCGTAAAGAATATTCCTCTGGTCAGGTTTTCGATAGTGACATCCACTTCTGCGGCTTGCACAAAAGGAGCACTAAAAGCTGGAAGTAAAAGCCCCAGCGCAATTTTTTTGATACTTGAGTGAGTTTTTTTCATGTCAGTTTCCTCCGGAAAACATTTATGTTGTTTTGGTGGAAACATTGTTACGCAGAGGCTCAGCTACATTCCTCACGAAAGTATCACGAAAGAGTAATTAATTTATCGCTCAGCTTTTTTCTATAAACTTAACACTATGAAAGAATCACGATTGCACTATTGACCCCCTGTTAAGATGCGCCTATTATCCCTCGCGCTTGGAAGCCATCGATACTACTAAAACTACAACACGGACGTGAAAGCCAACCCTCTATGCGACCTTGCTAGAAACCTTGGCCACCATATACTCCGCGATACAATCCTTCAGCATCATACGTAATTTTCTAGGGACTATCAGCCTCCCACTGCATTCGCTCGCCTATAGGACGCCATATACATTTCCGGTACCTTACGAGCGAGTCGAGGCTGAACAATGACAGGAGAACGGATATGTCAACACTCAACAAAAAGATTGCAGCCCATCTTGAGGAGCAATTTCCCCCTGAGTTTGATGAGAAGTGGGTAAGTAAATTACTAACCGATAAAGAACCCAAAGTAAAAAAAAGAGTCACTAAACGAAAGACACCTGATCATGAAAAAGCTCTTCTAAAAGATATCGCACTGATCGAAGCCGAGATAAGAAAACAAAAGATAATCAGAAAAGCTAATTCAAGCAAAGCAGTAAAAGCAAGGAAGCCGGTTTCCAAACCTCCTCAAAAAACAAATGAACCTGAGTCCATGAGCGCTATCGAAAAGCAAAAAAAAGCACACATAAGTAAAAACCAAGCAGGCCTTGATTCAAACAATACACCGAACAAAAGAAATTCTCGCCGCCTTCTATCACGCCTTAAAAAACGTTAAATCAAGCTGACTCCTAAATTGATATATAAGCCCACTGAACTTAATTGGGCTTATATATCAATCAGCATATACGCCTATACAGCACCCTGCTTTCCGAAGAACTGCCCCACATTAGTTCAAGCCTCTTCCACCAAATTTATCGCGCCTCAAAACAAAGCTTGCGTCAAAAACAAAATTAGATCATTGTGCAATATATAGCACTTTAATTTTTTCATCAGTCAACAAAAGTGAACCAGAGTTCACATTACACTGTAAACAAAAATGTTACGAATTGTTAATCTCGGTACCCTAAAATGCTTCACGAAACTAAATTCCCACTCATAAAAGCTCATTTTGCCCGAAGATTAAAAGAACTAAGGAATGCCTACGGTCTAAAAAGAGGCACACCATTAAAGCAGCAAGAACTTGCTGAGGCGATTGGCGTTTCACGACGGGTCTATATCGATTGGGAGAACCCGACTAAAACAAATTCTGTTCCAACAGACATTAATAAGCTGATTGCTCTGTGTGAAATTCTAGATACCGACCTGATATACCTATGCACGGGGCTTTTTGATGGCCAAAAAGAGCGTAAGCATCAAGATAATTACGTAAACGTTTACTCTAGATACAGCCAAAACCCCGATTTCTACCTAATGGTGAACTTTTTAATGCGCTGGGATGATGAAGTACTTAAGAAAATGACAGCCTATTTTGAGAGTTTAACTGACTTCTATGAGGGGCAACCTTTGATAAAGTAGGGCTAAGAATAAGCCCTACATTAGGCGCTCTTACTGGACTTCGTTAATAGTTAGCCAATAAGCCAGAACACTTCTTAATTGACGGTTCCAATTGGTAACATCCAGATCCTGCCGCACGCAACTCCTTGCACCAATGCGGTAGGCCTCTTTGATTTCATTTTTTGAAAACCCTGCAGAAATCAAAACAATCGGCACAGAGTGAAAACGCGCCTGGTTCATCAGTGACTTGATCACATCAATACCTGTAAAGAACGGTAGCTTGTTATCTAAAATAACCAAATCTGGCGTGCGACTTCCAGGGTCACCCAGTACGTCAATCGCCTGCGCACCATTCTGCAGCATGCATAAATCAACTTCCTGCTCGTGCTGTTCGATAATCCTAGTGACCAAGAAACTCTCGTCAGGGCAATCATCGACAACAACATATGGATTCGGCATTAATTATCCTTTCAATTATTTTCCAATCTTTTATTCTATCCTTATTCGCTTTAGTTTGAACAGACCTCGGAAAGCCAACGGAATCCGTTGAGTGAAACAGCCGTAACATCATAATAGTAGCCATTAAATAAATATTTCATTATTGTGGTAATTATGAGCGACGAATACGGACACAGATTAAAAGCTTTTTCATTAAGAATGGAAAAAGAGCTTAGAAGAAAGCTTGAAGAACAAGCGAAACAGAATGGTCGAACCTTAACTTCGGAAATCAACCATCGCTTGGAAAACTCTCTTGATGAAAGCGAAAAAGAATCTGAACTAAAGAGTGTTGAAGAGTCACTAAGCTCTCTGCATGAAAAGTTAGATCACCTTTCAGCAAAAAGTTCAGATTCATAGATCAAGCCAACTTGTATACAAGTGAACGGTTACGTTCACTTGCGCCTGTTAGAAAGTAGCCCCTCAAAACTGGTTCGGTGCGATCAGCCCCAGATAATAGCCAGCAATTAATAGCACTAACAATGATATAGATAAAGATATGCGTACAGTCAGCGCAGTGAGCACTCGTGTATGCTGATTATCATCTTTACCTAAAAAGAAAGCGCCCGCACCAAGACTGACAAGAACCGCCAACAAGTTAATTAGTATTAGAATTTTATAAAAGCTCATGGGTCACCTTTTTTTAAGTCTTATTCTGATAGGCTTTGTTCTAGCTTCAGCGTAACAGAAAAATAATACTCAATGAACTGCGACTGACCATTAAATATGCCCTATTCTTTTCAGCCTAAGTTTTTCCTCTCTTTGTTTTGCACCCTAATGATGCTTGTTTTTTGTGCTTTGGGCCTTTGGCAATTGCAACGAGCTGATGAGAAACAGCAAACCCAATCCGAGCTTGAAGAATTGAGCATGCTGCCTCCCAGAAACTTAAACCTACAAAGCAACCATCTTAAATCGGCCTCCAAAGCCCTTGCGACGGGCCACTACCTAGTTAATGAGCAATTCTTATTAGACAATATTGTTCACAAGGGCAAACCAGGCTACTACCTAATGAGCCCTTTTTTACTAAGCAATCGAGATGAAGTTATTTTGGTGAACCGCGGATGGCTGGCCAAACAGCAAAACGGACTGCCTGAGTTCAAGACGCCAACTGAGCAATTAAGTTTACGCGGCATCCTCGCTCTACCACGCTCTAAGCCAGTCATCCTTGGGAGTATCGATCACCCTATTTCTGCTACGCCACCGCTGTGGTATTACATGGATATGGAAGTTTTTCAGCAGCAAAGCAGCTATAAAGCTCTTCCTTTAATTTTGCGACTTGCGCCCGAACCCGATTCAGATTTCGTGAGAGACTGGCCTAAATTCCAAGCAAAGTCCGGGATGCACATTGGCTATGCAATTCAGTGGTTTGTTTTCGCATTCTTTGTTTTAATAGCCCTTCTTGGTATTAATTTTAAAAGCAAAGCCAAACCTAATAAAAATAATAGTAACAACTAATGGTGATTAAATGAGCAACCCTTCGGTGCCAGTAAATAAGCCTTCTTTTGATAAGCCACAAAACCCCACCCTTTTTAAGCGCCTGGTTAATCCTCTAGTTATTATGCTGGTGCTGTTTGGCTTCCCTTATATCGCATCCTGGTATTTTATGAATAGCGAAGGTAGCTTTTCTGTGGGTGACTTAGGAAATCATGGACAATTAGTCTCCCCCGTTTTACCAATTGGCGAGTACTCACTCAAGACAAGCGCTGGCGAAATACTTTCGGATAAAAGTTTAGCCGGAAGCTGGCGTCTATTTACGGTGAGTTCATCCTGTGAACAATCTTGTCAGGATACGCTTTTAGTCATTCGACAAGCCAGGAAATCAACAGGAATAAACCGCAAGGTCGTCAAACCCATTCTATTACTAAAAACTCCCGAAGCATTAGCACCCTTTAAAGTAGACCTTACACAAGCCTTTCCTCAGTTAGCAACAGTGAGCTCGGACAGCCTTGATGCCAAAGTGCTGATCAACACATTTTCTCAAACACATGCTCAGGTCGAAAATAGTATTTTCATGGTCGACCCCTATAACAATCTAATGATGTATTACCCTGAGGGCGTGGAGCCAAAGCATTTAATGGAAGACTTAGAAAGGCTTTTAAAGGTTAATAAACCCAAGCTGTAATAAAAACATCTTTATTCATGATCAATACCCCTCAATAAAAATAATAGAGACGACATGAACAAACTCTTTTTCAGAATCAGCCTGGCCGCCTGTGCGCTGGCTTTATTTGTGATAGTGCTGGGCGCATACGTTCGTCTGTCTGATGCCGGATTGGGCTGTCCAGACTGGCCGGGATGTTATGGCACGCTCATTGCCCCAAGTGATAGCAATGACATTCAAGCTGCCAACGAAGCCTACCCGGAACGCCCATTTGAAGCCGACAAAGCCTGGAAGGAAATGATTCATCGTTACTTTGCCAGCACTTTGGGCTTATTAATCCTGGCAATGGCAGCTATTGCGATTAAGCGCAGAAAAGAACAAGGTCAGCAACTCACGCTTCCCCTAATTCTACTCGTAGTCGTCTGCTTTCAAGGCGCACTAGGGATGTGGACCGTCACCATGCTACTAAAACCCGCAATTGTTACGCTTCACTTGCTTGGGGGAATGTTAACTTTAGCCCTGCTTTGCTGGGCGATGCTAAGTGATCGACAACAAAAACCTGCTATCGTTTCCCGAGGCCTTAAGAACTGGGCCATATTGGCACTCGTCGTAGTCTATTGTCAGATAGCACTCGGGGGCTGGACCAGCACTAACTATGTCGCGCTTCATTGCTGGGATTTACCAACCTGCCAAGGTAAATGGTGGCCAAATACCGATTTCTCTGAAGGCTTTACAATTTGGCGAGAACTCGGTGTTGATTACGAAGGTGGTACGCTTTCGCTTGAAGCGGGTACGGCGGTTCATCTGACACACCGAATAGGAGCAGTAGTGACACTCCTAGTTGTCGGCACTTTTGCCCTTTTCCTGTTACGATTTTCAAAAGGCCCAGGCCAGCAAGGCACAAGAAACTTAGCCATTTTACTGTTAGTTCTCTTGTGCGCACAGATAAGCTTGGGCATATTGAATATCATACTGGTTCTTCCAACTGCGATAGCTGTCGCACATAATGGCGGTGCTGCATTATTATTGTTGACTATCGTCGCAATTAATCGGAAGCTAAGCACTGATAAACAAAAAAATACCTAGCATCTACGCTCAGTTTTCTTAAACAACGGTTCATAAAAGCTCAGGCAATGCTAGAAGAAAAACAACAAGGCATGTTTTATACAGCCGTTGTCTTGTGTGAAGAATATAAAAACAACAAAGAGAGTTCACAATGGCAAACACTACCGCACTTGCACCCGCAAGCGCCATATCATGGCGCCAGTACCTCGAGCTTTGTAAACCCAATGTGGTTTTACTTATTGTTTTTACCGCCATCGTTGGGATGCTTTTATCCTCCCCTGGCATGGTGCCCCTCGACACCTTATTCTTTGCCTCACTCGGCATAGGTATGGCTGCAGCTTCTGGCGCTGCAATCAATCACTGGGTGGATCAAAAAATTGATGCCACGATGGAGCGAACCAAGGGACGCCCCATTCCGACTGGAGGCCTGTCATCCAAGGCAGCTCTGAGTTTTGCGCTAAGTTTGTGCGTACTCTCTATGGCGATTTTACTTGCGACAACGAACCAGCTTACCGCGCTACTAACCTTCATCTGCGTTATTGGCTATGCGGTCATCTATACTATGTTTCTTAAACGCTCTACCCCGCACAATATCGTTTGGGGTGGTGCTGCCGGTGCTGCACCGCCGATTCTTGGCTGGGTCGCGATGACGGGTGAAGTTAACACCGAGGCCTTGTTATTATTTCTCATTATCTTTATTTGGACGCCACCACATTTCTGGGCACTGGCCATTCGCCGTCGCGATGATTATGCAAAAGTTGATGTCCCTATGCTTCCGGTGACTCATGGCATTCCTTTCACCAAGGTACAGGTATTACTTTATACTTGTATGCTTCTTGCCGTTACGCTGATACCCTTTGCCATACAAATGACCGGCTTAATCTATCTAGCCGGGGCGGTAGCCTTAGGGTTGGGCTTTATTTATCACGCTTATAAGCTATATCGCTGCAGTGCTGACCAACACGCAATGAAAACCTTTGCTTACTCAATATTCTACCTAACGGCCTTATTTGCATTTCTGCTCGTCGATCATTACATACGACTGGTAATACGCGGATAGAAACTGATTAGATTTCGCAAAGCGGCCAGTTCAACGTATAATACCTGCCCTTTTTCATTTCGCCCTATTTACGCATAGGGCTGTTCGGAACACTGACAGGTATTACGCTCCATGCAAGACTTTCAAATCGACCAATACGACTCCCTGTTGGACAACAAAGCCGCTCAAGTACGTGAGCAGTTCCTGCGTTTCTCTGCACCAGAATTGGAAGTCTTTGCCAGTGAAGTTGAAAATTTCCGCTTAAGGGCCGAATTCAAGATTTGGCACGAAGGCGAACGATGCTTCCATGCCATGTTTGAAAAAGGGACCAAGAACGCGCCAATTGAAATAACTCACTTCCCCATTGCTAGCAAAGCTATCACTGAGCTAATGCCTGTCATGATGGAAGAGATCAACCAGTCACCTCAACTCAAGCATCGCCTGTTTCAGCTTGAATACTTGAGTACACTTTCAGGTGAAATGCTGGTCACTCTGATTTATCACAAACAGTTAGATGAAATCTGGATAAAAGAAGCCAAGCGTTTGAAAGAAAAGCTTGGTATTCACATCATCGGCAGAGCCAGAAAGCTCAAACTTCTACTCGATCAAGACTATGTTATTGAAATACTAAACGTCGACGGAAAAGCACTTCGCTATAAACAAATTGAAGGTGGTTTTACTCAACCAAACGGCAAGATGAACGAAAAGATGCTCAGCTGGGCCCGAAGCTGTGTCGACGGCAATAAGGGAGATTTACTTGAACTCTATTGCGGCAACGGGAATTTCTCTATTGCTATGGCCGATAAATTCCGTCGTGTATTTGCTACAGAGATTAGCAAAACCTCAGTCAAAGCTGCCAATGACAATAAAGAAATGAACAGAATCGATAACGTTGACTTTGCTCGCGTTAGTGCCGAAGAGTTTACCGGGCACATGAACGGCATCCAAAAACGCCGTCGTTTGAAAGACCTCAACCTAGAAGAAACTGACTTTCAAACCGTACTCGTTGACCCTCCTCGCTCCGGCTTGGATGACGAGAGCTGCGAAATGATCAGCCAATACCCCAATATCGTCTACATTTCCTGTAATCCTGATACTTTGGAGCTAAACCTGGAACAGTTGAGCAAAACACATGAGATCAAACGCTTGGCGATGTTTGACCAGTTCCCCTATACCCACCACATTGAGTGCGGCGTTTACTTATCAAAAAAGTAGCCCTATAACATAATGAGCCTACCTAAAGCTGATGAGTTTTAAGAGAGGCCCGAAACTTGCATCATATCTTTGTGAGAAGTTATTAACGCTAATAATGTACACAAGTTTGCCGGTAATAGTCAGACCTTAGTCAAATCACGACAAAATAAGCTATCATCGGTAAACAGTCTGCATAGACATAGCGCTATAAGGTCAATATTCGACAAGCTCTAAACCAGAGCCTTGCTGTCACCTATTGATAAAATATACATAAAGTAAATATATACGGCCCTATGCAAATATCCGCTATTAACAAGAACCTTACCTGCTTGTACTGCCTTCTTGCTTTGTGTTTAGCAATGCTGTCTCCGTCTCTAAGCGCTGGTGACACCTACTACACAGATACAGACAACGAAGATAACGCAAGATCAGGAAGCTCTGATGATGACATAGGTCGTATTCTTTCTGACACGTCGTTGAACTACCCGATAGAGTTCAACATAAACCTGACAGGCAGCCTTCCAAGCACCTCTGCCCAGCTTCTTATTAACGCTCACGACATCGATGAAGAATTAGGCCAAGAGGTGTCGATTTCTATAAACGGCAACGGCCTAGGGGACCTGTCCGGCGTCGCAGATGAGGACAGCACCAATATTTTTAACGTGCCAATCGGGCAAATAGTTTCCGGGAACAATATCGTCGAAGTCACCATAGCAAACCCTTGGGCCACTCGAGTCAATTGGGGACAATTACTTATCGATGAAGGGGATGATGATAGCTCTGAATTCATCAATATTAGCCTGTCCTCTATTGATATAGATAGTGGCACAGTTACTTTAAACCTAGATACCGAAGTACTCACAACCAGAGAGGGTGGCTACCGGCTAGAAGTAAACCTTATCGACCAGAGCGGCAACATGCACAGCCAAGCCACCGAAGACTTTCCAGGGCTTGTAGGGCAAACTCAGACTAGAACAAATAGTGTTTCATATCAGTTAGATGAACCGAGTGGCAACTTTCTAATTGAAGCTCACCTGTTTTTCCAGGAAAGCGGCTTTGACCTTCAGCAAGATTATGCCTCCACAACGTATTCACACATACAAGACTCCGGGCCTGATCAACTTCCTGCCAACGCAAATTTTTCACTTATCTCTGCAAATAATGCAAGCATCGTCGCCAATGGTAGTGCCACCACTACAATCACTCTGGATGGCTACGACCTAAGCAACAGACCAACGGCAGTAAGCGGCCAAACAGTGTTATTTTTCACGACAGCGGGGTCCATAAGCACAAGCACCGACAATGGAGATGGTAGCTACAGCGCAACGCTTACCGCACCTATTAGTATTGGCACAGCAACTATCAGCGCAACACTTGATGGTGCAACCGTTAGCGATACAGCGGCTGTCTCCTTGATTGCAGATACGCCTTCCATAGCGACCTCTCGCATCAATGCCGATACTGCTAGCCTGCCAGCAAGTGGCCTGGACACGAGCGTCATTACCGTTCAGCTTTCAGATATAAACAATAATGATTTGGCACGCGGTGGAAACAGTGTCGACATTACAGCCGATATTGGCAGCGTCGGGCCGGTCACCGATCTTGGCAATGGAAGCTACACTGCAGTTTTAACGAGCAGTACGACTGTCGGGACAGCCACCATCAGTGCAAGTCTTGAGGGAAGTACAATTGTGGATACAACCAGTGTTGAGTTCACCCCACTACCCGCCTCCATGAGCGATACTTTAATCACCGCTACGCCAAACACGCTAACGGCTGATGGAAGCACTACTTCAACTATTTTGCTCCAGGCTATTAACGTGCTTGGTAACGGATTAAACTCAGGCGGCAGTACCGTTAGTTTCGCGGCCAGTATGGGCAGTATCGGTGATGTCACCGACTTGAATGACGGTTTTTATAGCGCAACCTACACCTCCCCCACCAATACCGGTGTCGCGATCATTAGCGCCACCTTTGATGGTGAAGATGTTATTGACACTGAAATGATCAACCTTCAGGCAGGAGCGCTACTCGCCTCTAGCGGCGTTATTACCAGTCTCGATGCTGCCGTCATCGCTAATGGCTCCAATACTACAACTATCACAGTTCAAGGAAGCGACGTCTTTGGCAATAGTGTCGAAGTGGGTGGCGCCACGGTTACTTTAAATACCAATTTTGGTAGTTTAGGCGCGGTAAGCGATATGGGAGATGGCCGCTATAACGCGACTCTACTGGCTCCAGCCACAACAGGCACGGCAGTGATTACTGGGACTATGAATGGCCAAAGCCTTGTCGATACCGCAACCGTTCAATTTGTACCGGGCCCGGCAAGCTACCTGAACAGCACACTAAACTCATCATCACCTGTTCTGACGGCTAACGGCAGCGACACCGCCACCCTCACACTTCAAGCCATTGACCTGACTGGGAACTATCTTACTTCCGGTGGTGACACCGTCATTATTAACTCAACTGCCGGCAGCCATAGCTCCGTGAACGATTTAGGTGACGGCACTTATCAAGTCATCTTTACCGCAGATGAAACAAGGGGCGTCGCAGTAATCACAGCAGAGTTAAACGGTGTACAGCTCTCCGATACCGCAAGCATATCTATGATTCCCGGTAATGCCGACTACTCTAACAGTCAAGTTAACAGCAGTCTGAGCCAAATTGTTGCAGACGGCCAAACCCTTAGCCAAATCACTGTCGAAGCAATTGATGAGCATGGCAATGCTCTAACAAACGGAGGAGATATTGTCACCATTTCCAGTACCTTAGGCAGTGTTGGTGATGTGACAGATTTAGGCGATGGTCGATATCAAGCCTCGCTACAAAGTGACACCACGGTCGGTACCGCGACAGTATCCGCGACGATCAACTTCTCGGAAATTGCTGATGTTGCCTTAGTATCGTTCATGTCGCCCCCCACTATCGATGATCTGGCAAGCCCGTCGCCTTTACCTACTTTAACGGGAACATTTCCTCAGATGACCGGAGCAAGCTTTTCAGTCGGCGTCAATCATATCAACTACACACTCGGCGATGGCAACCTAAGCTCAGACGGTTCAAATTGGAGTCTTACTATTCCAACCGGAAATGAGCTAGCCGATGGGACTTATGATGTCACAGCGCAAATCACCGATATCGCCTCACAGATAAGCTCTGATACCTCGATTAGCGAACTTCTTATTGATACTGTAGTACCCACAATTTCATTAAATATTTTGCGCTCAGCTGATAGCAGCAATATCCTAACGTTTCCGGTCTCAGGTCGCTGCACAGAAACAATCGACACTATTACTATCACCGTTACTGATGGACGTTCAAACTCTGTCAGCGAAAGCGATATGAGCTGCTCTCCCGCTACCTCAAACGAAGGTAGCTTCAGCACTGAAATTAACCTAAGCAGCCTTCAAGACGGCGACATCACTATTAATGCAAGTATCGCTGATCGAGCTGGAAACCAGGCAACTGACCAAGATAGTGTTAGTAAAACCGCTTGTGCCCCAGATAATACTGTTGAAATTTGTGATAACGATAGCGATGGTATTTCAAACGGTGACGAGATAAGCCTGGGTCTCGACCCTGATTACTACGATAGTGATGGTGACGGCATTAGTGATCTTGAAGAGCTAGGGGCCGATCTCAGTTCACCATTTGACTCGGATGGAGATGGCATTCTCGATGCCTTGGATACTGACTCGGATAATGATGGCATTAACGATGCTGGAGAGCTGGGAAGCGACCCAAACCTTCCTCAAGATAGTGACAACGACGGCACACCTGACTATCGAGATCGAGACTCAGACAATGACCATATTCCTGATTATCTCGAACATAAGTTTGTAGCTGAAGATTTTGATAATGACTCTATCCTCAACCACCTTGATTTGGACAGTGATGGAGATGGCCTCCCCGATGCCATTGAAAATGGCGTCGCATTGCACCTCGACTCGGATGACGATGGTATCGATAACGGCTTTGACGTCGACCTGACTGGAGGAGAAGACCTCAACCTGGATGGTATTGATGACGCGATAAGTCTTTTGGATAGCGATGGCGATAATAGCTACAACATCTTTGACCTGGACAGTGACAACGATGGTATGAATGATGAACTTGAAGCTGAGTTAACTGCCAGCTTAGACAGTGATGGTGACGGTATCAATGACGCCTACGATGTTGACAGCACCGGGGGCATCGATACCAACCTGGATGGTATCGACGATATCATTAACCCACCAGACACTGACGATGACGGCTTTCCGGATTATATCGATCTCGATAGTGACAATGACGGTTTTACAGACGTGGTGGAATCAGGTGGTACCGATAACAGCCCTATTGACGGTATTCATGACACTCCCGATTCGCAAACAAGCTCACCTACCGATACTGATGGCGACGGTTTGCCCAACCACCTTGAGCTTGAAAGTGGTGATAGCACAAATGATGGTAATGGGCCTTTCGACATTGATAACCTGATCGTGCCAATCCTCGATGCCGACCAGGATGGGCAAATCGACCCAATGAGCGATACCGATGGCGATGGCATTCTCGACAGTGTCGATGAAGACCCGACCAACTTTGGCTCATCCATAGACATTGATGGTGACAGTATCACTAACTCTGACGATCTAGACGATGATAATGATGGTATTCCTGACATTATTGAAGGGGACTTCACTGTCGATACCGATGCTGACGGACAACCTGATAAAATTGATTTGGATAGTGACAATGATGGTTTAACTGATATAAGAGAGTCGAATTCAGGACTAATTGATCTGGACAGCAACGGTGTAATCGATACAGTCGTTGATGCAAATGCAGATGGCCTAGACGATGCGATCACGTCAGCTTTTGCCGTGTCAGACACTGACAACGATGGTGTACCCGATTTTCAGGACCTTGACTCGGACAATGATGAAGTAACGGACCTTCAAGAAGCGAATCTTCCGGGTACGGACCTTAGTGAGATTGACAGCGACAATGACGGTATGGTTGACCTGCTATCATCATCGTCAGGCTTAAGCAGTCATGTTTTCTCTACGCTTATCGATAGCGATGAAGATGGAACTGAAAACTACCGGGACCGCGATAGCGACAATGACGGCTACCCTGACGGCCTGGAAAACGGTGACTTTGATAACAACGGGATTATCGACCTTGCCGAAGATGACGACACTGGTATTAGCACAGCCAAAAGTGGAACAGGTGGCACCATTAATCCCCATCTAGCATGGTTGCTGCTTTTACTTCCCTGGCTTTATAAGAGCTACAGAGCAATACAACACAAGCATGCTTTCTGGATGGCGATAGTTTTTTTACCTCTGCTTATGCATGTAAATGATGCCTCGGCTGACAACAATAATCAGTGTGCTCAGGAGCTAAAATTTGACGATTTATCAGAACTCTTATTTCAACCCTGTTGGTATGTATCCGCCGGGCTAGGTTATAGCTACTTGGCCCCCTCTGGAGAAAGTAACGGCTGGTCAAGTAATGACAAAAGTAGTATTGGCTTTAGTTTCTTGGCTGGTCGCCATCTCAGTGAAAAATGGGCACTGGAGTTAGACTATTCTTTCCTGGGGGAAGCGGGCTTAAAAAATAGTAACCCCACCCTAAATGCAAGTCTAGATGCGGCGATTAGATACCGAGCCCCAAGTCTAATGATTGCATATCGATTCTTACCCCAATATAAGCCTTTCAATGCCCACTTCAAACTTGGGGGAACCTGGCTCAATACAGAAGCAACAGACTCGCGTATTGGCTATGAAGAAGAGTCAACTGTACAAGTTACCTGGGGAATCGGTGCTTACTACAGATTCACCGATAGTCCCTGGTTCATCAGCTTTGACTATACCAATCATGCCAAAGATGCTCGCTTCAGCGGCTTTCATATAGGCCGTTATTTTGGCTTCAAAAAACACATTCCTAAAGTGGAAAAAATCGTAAGAACCCCATTTGAGAATCTACAGCTCCAACTCGATTCAGACCAGGATGGCGTGATAGACAAACTCGATGAATGTCCGCTATCGGATCGTGGAGTCGAAGTTGATAAAACAGGGTGCTGTACTGAAAAAGCAGGCTGTATCAGGATTCAGTAGTAATCAATAACGATTATTAGTTCTGTTTCTCATGAGACTGCGCAAGTACAAAACCGAGAAGCATCAGTATAGCTCCCACAAAGCCGTACATACCTAAGACTTCATCGAATACCCAGTAACCAACCATTGCGCCAAAAACAGACTCCATCGAAAATATGATCGCTGCAATAAAGGGGTCTGCTTTCTTTAAAGCAAAGACCTGAAGTGTATACGCCATACCCACAACGAAGATGCCACTACACAAGGCCCAAAGATAAGCAGAGTTGAGACTAGCCATAGGGCCGCCCTCAAAGCTCAGGGAAAAAACTAAACTTAATAAAGCGCAGACAATAAATTGAAAAAGTGCGAGAACAAGCAAGTCATGCTTGCCCACCCAGAAACTGATAGCCCATAAGTGAAGAGCCCAAAAAACGGCTCCAGCAAGTGCCAAGCCATCACCTAAATAATTAAACTTTCCATCAAAACCGCTCAGTAAGGACAAGCCACACAGAGCAATCAAACCACCAATCCAGGTCAGTAAAGGGTAACTTTTCTTAAATAAGATACCGATAAGCGGGACAAGCGCGACATAAAAGCCGGTGATAAAAGCCACATTGGCGACTTTAGTATAGGCCAAGCTGATTTGCTGAAAAGCAGCGCCAGCCGTTAACAGTAGGCCTAAGCCTGCACCGGCGAGAATCGTTCTCTTATTAAGTAAGGCTGTACGCGAACTCTTCGAAGAAAAAATAAAGGGTAATAGCATCATGGCGCCAAAAGCAAAGCGCCAAAAATTGAAGGCAACGGGAGCCATACCCTCCAAGGCCAAACGCTGAGGTGCAAACCCCAGCCCCCATAGCAAAGCAACCAAGAGTAAAAGCAAATTGATAGGAGAGAAAAGTCGACTCATCAAAAGCCCTAAACGCTACTTTTTAAGCTTGCCGCTGTCGCAAAGCCTCGAACAAACAAATCCCTGTCGCAACGGAAACATTTAAGCTGCTAACACTCCCGATCATTGGAATTTTAGTAAGCTGGTCACAATGCTCTCGCGTCAGGCGACGCAGACCACTGCCTTCAGCACCCATTGCGATAGCAGCAGGGCCTTTAAGATCTGTTTGATAGATATTTTGCTCCGCTTCTCCGGCAGCACCCGTTATCCATACACCAAAGTTTTGTAACCACTTCATGGTACGGGCTAAGTTTGTCACTCGAATGACAGGCACATGCTCAGCGGCACCACAAGCCACCTTCTTTGCAGTGGCATTCAAGGGGGCGGACTTATCCTTCGGCACGATCACGGCATGGACACCCGCCGCATCAGCTGAACGTAAACATGCCCCCAGGTTATGAGGGTCAGTCACGGAATCCAGAATCAATAAAAACGGTGGTTCATCTAGCGCTGAGAGAATATCTTCAAGATCCCCTTCATGCTTCTCAACTTCCCCTTTAATAGTTGCCACAACACCTTGGTGACGACCGCTGACCAACTTGTCTAATTCCTTCCGAGGCACATAGTCACAAGAGAGCCCTTTAGACTGAAGCAAGCGAATAAGCTTTGATAAGCGCTGGTCGTCCCTACCCTGCTGTACCAATACAGAGATAACCGAATCGGCCTCTTTTTGCACTAGGGCCTCAACTGCATGCAAACCAAATACGGTTTCTTGATTCATTAACTCTTAACCTTTTGTTTTAACTTTGCGCTTTCTAATTGCTGGCGTCACCGGCTCTGAATTAGCGTCTGATTTTACCTTGTTAATTTTCTTTAAGGGCTTTTTTACTTGCTTGCTTTTTAAAGCTTCTAGCTTGCTTGGCTTGCGCTTTAAAGGCTGGCTAGATTTAAGCTCTTGAGGCTCTTCTGTCTTCAACTCTGAAGAAGACTTCGGCTTTCTTGACTTGGCTTTTACCGGACGCTCGGTTTTCTTTCTTGCGCCATTTCGGGATTTAACCTTAGGTTTATCACTTCCCTGACGTCTATCCGCTTCTTTACGCCGCTCACCTGCCTTCCGCTTGTCCTGACTGTCGCGCTTGCTACCGCTTTTGGGCTTACCTTTCTTAGGGCGCAATTTGTCACGTGACTTGGAACTTGAGCTCACTAGAACCAGGTCAACCTTGCGCTCTTCCAGATTGATGTTTGAGACCTGAACAAGCACCCTATCACCCAGACCAAAGCGCTTACCTGAGCGTTCACCGATCAGGCGATGCTTCGCTGCATCAAATTGATAATAATCACTGTCTAAAGTCGAGACATGAACTAGACCTTCAGCATATAAATCAGCTAGCTCTACAAAGAAGCCAAAGCCCGTCACGGCAGAGATAATACCCTCAAACTCCTCACCCAAGTGTTGCTGTAGGTACTCACACTTAAGCCAGCTCATTACATCACGCGTCGCCTCATCAGCACGTCGCTCAGCCATCGAGCAGTGTTCACCAAGAACCAGCATTTTCGCTAGGTCATATGGGTATTTATACGCTTTTCTTAACTCAGGAGCCTGAGCATCCGCAGCAATACCTACGTCGTCAAAATCATTATTCTTAGCAGAATAAATAACAGACTTGATAGCACGGTGAACTAATAGATCAGGATAACGCCTGATAGGTGAAGTAAAGTGAGCGTAGTGTTCATAAGCCAAACCAAAGTGACCTTTCTCTTCAGGCCCATAGACTGCTTGGCTCATAGAGCGTAATAAGACGGTTTGTAGAACGCTGAAGTCAGGACGATCCTGAATATCCGCCATAATTTGTTGGTAGTCAGAAGGCGATGGATCTTCACCGCCCATCAACTGCAAACCTTGTTCACCTAGAAATGAACGCACATTCTCTAGTTTTTGTGCTGTCGGCCCCTCGTGAATTCGATACAAGGTTGGTAGCTTATGGCGCGATAAAAACTCTGCTGTCGCTACATTTGCACAGAGCATGCACTCTTCTATGATTTTATGAGCATCATTACGCTCAGTTGGTACAATCGCATCAATTTTTCGTTCATCACCAAAAATAATTCTGGTTTCAACCGTTTCAAAATCAATAGCACCACGATCTTTACGACGACTGACCAGCACTTGGTATAAACCATACAGTTCGTGCAGCTCGGGAAGTCGATCAGCAAAATCTTCACAAAGTTGAATGCCATCACTTGAGTCGGGCTCTTCCAGAATGGTTCCAACCTGGTTATAGGTCAAACGCGCGTGGCTGTGCATTACCCCTTCGTAAAAACGACTCTTAAGGACTGAACCTTCAGCGTTAATATCCATTTCGCAGACCATACATAAGCGGTCAACTCTAGGATTAAGGGAACACAAACCATTAGATAAAACCTCAGGCAACATCGGCACAACATGGTCGGGAAAATAAACCGAGGTTGCGCGGTTATTTGCTTCGACATCCAACGGTGACTCAGGGCGTACATAGTGGCTAACATCAGCGATCGCAACATAGAGCTTCCAGCCGCTTCCATTTCGTTGACAATACACAGCATCGTCAAAGTCTCGCGCATCTTCGCCATCAATCGTAACAAGGGGCAAATGCCTGATATCAATACGCCCGGCTTTGTCACTATCGAGAACTTCTGATTTGAGTGTATCGACAGTTTGTTGAACTTCAGGCGGCCACTCAAAAGGAATATTATAGGAACGAATCGCTACTTCGATTTCCATACCAGGAGCCATGTGGTCTCCTAATACTTCAATTACCTGACCGGTCGCGTGCGTGCGTTTAGTCGGATGTTGCAATATCTTAACCACGACATATTGGCCATGCTTGGCTTCAGCCGTATGATCAGAGTCAATTAGAACCTGTTGGGTAATGCGGTTATTTTCAACTTCGACAAATACGATGTTGCCTTCACGATATAAACGTCCAACCAATTGTTCGGTATTTCGTTCCAGGACATCCACAATAACCGCATGACGTTTACCACGATGATCTTCCCTATCTGCGCGTACTAGCACCCGATCGCCATCAAACACCATCTGCATCTGACGAGCCGATAAGTAAAGGTCATCACCGCCTTCATCAAGCTTTACAAAGCCAAAACCATCACGGTGACCTATGACCACACCTTTAAGCAAGTTAACGCGAGAAACCGGTAGATATCGATCACCCCGGTTACGCACTAGTTGGCCGTCTCGCGACATAGCAATAAGACGCCGACGAAGAGCTTCAATTGAATCATCATCTTTCAATGACAGCTCTTCAACTAGTTCAGGATGAGTGGCCGGAGCGTTGCGCGCATCCAGATGAGAAAGAATAAACTCTCGACTGGGAATAGGATTTTCGTATTTCTGCGCTTCGCGATCCTTATGAGGATCTTGCGTGGCTTTACTGGTCTTTTTTGTCATGTGTCCGCACTAAGAACTAATAATTGGGAAAATCACTGAACGCTAGTTAGCTTCAGATTCCCAAAAAGGGAACTGTCCGCTGCCGAACAGTTTAAATTTAGCGCAGAGTATAGCCTTTATAGAGCAATATGTAGATACATATTCACTTTTGCCGGGTCTTGAA
>NZ_LWGG01001516.1:0-943 GCF_001635365.1 Oleiphilus sp. HI0128
GTATACCAAATAGTGGATGACAGGCAGACCCCGGTTTAGATTCTGTTGCATAGGGTAAAGGCGTCATCATCTGACCACCCGTTTCAGTTTGCCACCATGTATCAACAACCGGACATTTGCTATGGCCATACTCAGTATAATACCAACGCCATACCTCCGGGTTAATCGGCTCCCCTACGGTACCAAGAATTCTCAGTGAATCACGTTTACTAGACCCAGTCGCTTCGTCCGCTTTAGCCATTAAGGTACGAATAGCCGTCGGCGCTGTATAGAAAACTGTCACCTTGTGCTGATCAATTACTTCACCAAAGCGCCCCATACTCGGATAATTGGGAACGCCTTCATACATGAGCGTTGTGGCACCATTCGCCAAGGGTCCATAAACGATGTAACTATGGCCGGTAATCCAGCCAACATCTGCCGAGCACCAGAACACATCACCTTCTTTATGGTCGAATGTGTAGTAGTAGGTCGACGTCACATAAGTCAAATATCCACCACTGGAATGCTGTAAACCTTTTGGTTTACCGGTAGAACCAGAGGTATAAAGAATGAACAATGGATCTTCAGCATTTACCGGAACGGCTGTATGCTTGTCAGCTTGCTCAGCCACCAAGCGACGATAGTCAACGTCCCAGTTATGACGAGTTGAACCTGTGTTATGGGTTGTTTCAACAACCAGTACATTTTTGACAGTATTACGTTTGGATATCTCCAGCGCGTCGTCCACACTTGACTTAAGCGGGATAGATTTCCCACCACGCACACCCTCTGTCGCCGTAATCACGACTTTTGCCTCACAATCATCCAGGCGATCTGCTAAAGCTGTTGCCGAAAAACCACCAAATACCACTGAATGAATGGCACCAATACGAGCACACGCCAGCATCGCATACGATGCCTCGGGAATCATAGGCATATACAGTACGACACGGTCACCTTT
>NZ_LWGG01001517.1:0-1191 GCF_001635365.1 Oleiphilus sp. HI0128
AGTGGGTAAAGCAGCCTTATTGTCGCCTTCGACAGGCGTTTTGGATAGTCATGCCTATATGCTTCAATTGCAGGCTGATCTTGAGGCAAACGGTGGTCAGTGCGTGTTTAACTCAGAGCTCCAGATAACCGGGCAGGATGAGGGTGGAGTTGAGCTTACTCTCAATGGCGGGGAGGCTCTGATAAGAACGAAGTGCTGCATCAACTCTGCAGGTCTAAATGCTCAGCCTCTTGTTAATGATTCTCCAGCCATTTCTATTGCCGAGTTACCGAAAGCTTTCTTTGCCAAAGGAAGTTACTTTGCTTATAGCGGCGCAGCTCCTTTTGATCATTTAGTCTATCCGGTTCCTGAGCCGGGAGGTCTGGGTGTTCATCTTACGCTTGATATGCAGGGAGCTGCTAAATTTGGCCCGGATGTTGAGTGGCTGGACGTGACTGATGTTGAGCACATTGACTATAAGGTGGACCCGAAAAAACGGGAGCAGTTTTACGCAGAGGTGAGTAAATATTGGCCTGAAGTAGAGCTCGATAAAATGCATGCTGATTACTCCGGTGTCCGGCCTAAAATTGTCCCTCCCGGAAACATGGCAGCTGACTTTTCCATACAAGGGCCTGCTGATCATGGTGTAGCAGGCTTAGTAAACTTACTTGGAATTGAGTCGCCAGGTTTAACATCTTCTTTGGCTATTGCAGAGTATATTTACTCTATTCTGAAGAAAGAAAAACTATAACATTACTCTTTATGGCTATTTGCCTAGCTGGCTTTTGGTGTTCTGGCCAGACTCCAGATATCAACGCGACTCGCCCCTTTATCAAGGAGTAATTGGCTACATATTTCGCTGGTCGCTTTTGTGGTCACGACGTCATCAACTAACACAATGTGTTTGTCTTTGACTACTTGAGGGTTATCTATAGTAAAACATCCTTTGAGGTTTATTAGTCGCTGAACTTTGTTAAGACTTTTTTGGTCGGCGCTCATCTTGGATTTAACTATCAACTTTGTATTTACGGCTAACTTTTGATGTTTCCCTAACAGTACTGCTAACGATTCGGCTTGATTGAATCCGCGCTCTTTGAGTTTATCCCTGTGCAATGGAATGGGAACGATAAAGTCTGGTTGGGGAAGGTCCTTATGGTAGAGCTCTAGGTAACGACAAAACTCGAGACCTAAGCTCTTCAGCCAATATTGTTC
>NZ_LWGG01001518.1:0-993 GCF_001635365.1 Oleiphilus sp. HI0128
AAGTGGATCGTATTACCTATTGTTATCGCAGCGACAGTATTTGCTTTGAAAGCGATTCCAGGTCAGATCGGTGAGAGCTTAACGCGTCAGTACAAAATCTTTGATAACAAGCATACTTGGGCAATGACAGTTATTTATACAATGACTTTTGGTTCATTCATTGGTTTTGCAGCATCTTTCCCGCTAACGATTAAAGTTGTATTTGGTTTCCAGCACGTGATGGTTGATGGTGTGATGACACACAACACGGCTAACCCTAATGGGCCAAGTGCTTTAATGTACGCCTGGATGGGGCCTTTCATCGGTGCTTTGATTCGCCCAGTTGGTGGTTGGATCTCTGATAAAGTAGGTGGTGCTTTAGTTACTCAGATTTGTGCGGTAATTATGGTGGCATGTGCAATTGGTGTGGCTTACTTCATGAAAGCCGCTTACCAGTCAGCAACACCTGAAGAATTCTTCGTACCATTCTTTGTATTGTTCTTAGTCTTGTTTGCTGCAACAGGTATTGGTAACGGTTCTACTTTCCGTACCATCTCTCAGGTATTCAATAAAGAGCAAGCAGGTCCGGTATTGGGTTGGACTGCAGCGGTGGCAGCATACGGTGCATTCATTATGCCTAAAGTATTGGGTGAGCAAATCAAGGCGACGACTCCTGAGTACGCGCTATATGGCTTCGCAACGTTCTACGCCGTATGTATCGTTCTTAACTGGTGGTTCTACCTACGTAAGAGCTGCGAGCACTATAATCCATAACGACAATCCATAAGTTGTAAGTTATGGCTTAAAATAAAAAACCGCGCAACTAGCGCGGTTTTTTATGTTTACTGGTTAATAAATGGCCAATAATTGGCTTGCTAAGCAGGTGTTAATATCAGCATAATATGCATGCTAAAAAACAAATATAACATCAGCCTGGTAATCATACTGTTATGCAAGCTTCTTGCTTTTCGCCGATGAGTGGTGAACTGAAATTATTAGTGATAGAGGACCATC
>NZ_LWGG01001519.1:0-1412 GCF_001635365.1 Oleiphilus sp. HI0128
TTTTGCAGCCGGCTTTGGCTTAGCTGCAGCTGCTGAGGCTGGGGCCGGTGCAGGCGCTGGCTTTGGTGTGGGCTCTGGAGCCGGCGCAGAACTGGCAGCAGCCTTGGTCGTTGGCGACCCGCCTGCTCCATGAAGTTCATCCAGTAGCTTTTCGAACTCATTATCGGTAATCAACTCTCCATCACCGCCAGCAGGAGTAGCTGACGCTTCAGACGTGGCATCACCTGCAGCAATACCTTCGCTATTGAACTGACCTTCACCATGCAAGTCATCCAATAGTTTTTCAAATTCTTCTTCGCTTATATCACCCGACTCTGGCGAGCTGTTCGTGTCGCCACCCGCAGCCGGTTCTTCAAAAAACAAATCCGCCGAGGAGCTGTCTGGTGAAGCTGAGGCACCAGCACTTTCGCTGACACCAACAGGAGCACCGGAACCGTGTAGCTCATCTAACAAGTTTTCGAATTCGTCATCGGTAATTTCGTCAGATTCTTGTTCGGATGCCGCTGGTGCACTCCCTTTACCCGCATCATCATCTAATGCATCCAAGAGCTGTTCAAACTCATCATCAGTAATATCAGCCTCTTCAGCAGAGGCTTCTGCAGCAACCGGCTCCGGTGTTGGTTCAACAGCTGCAGGTTCAGCAGCAGGCGCAGCATCAGCAGGTTTCGCAAAACGTTCTAACTCACTTAAAAGCTGTGGGTCAGCTGGGGTTGGATCTTGGCCATCTCTGACTTCACTGAACATTTCGTTTACAGAGTCTAACGCACGTAAAACGACATCCATTAAGTCAGCATCAAGACTTCGCTTACCATTTCGCAGAATATCGAACACGTTTTCTGCAATATGACAACACTTGACCAGTGCATCCAACTGTAAAAAGCCTGCTCCACCCTTTACAGTGTGAAACCCTCTAAAAATTGCGTTTAGCAAATCTTTATCGTCTGGATTTTGCTCTAGATCAACCAGTTGCTCTGAAAGAAGCTCGAGTATCTCTCCAGACTCTACAAGAAAGTCCTGAAGTATCTCATCATCCGCTTCAAACCCCATCTTCTACGCCCCTTTAAAATCCTAGACTGGACAGCAAATCATCCACATCATCCTGGCCAGAAACAACGTCTTCGCGTTGCTCTGCATGGAGTTGTGGACCTTCACCCTCAATGCCTGTTTCTTGTTTTTCTACTTCGTGGACTGTTCCTGTAATCTGGTCAACCTTACCGGCCATTCTGACCAAATTAACAAGATTCTCTTCAACATCTTTAACCAATCCGGTGACTCGTTGAATCACTTGACCAGTTAAGTCTTGGAAAGACTGCGCTAACAGTATTTGCGTGAGATTATCATTTACTTTATCTGAATCCTCACACAACTTTCCAAGGAAAGTTCCCATTGTGGCTGTCAGCGTTCTAAACTCA
>NZ_LWGG01001520.1:0-765 GCF_001635365.1 Oleiphilus sp. HI0128
TTACGATGCGTCTCAGAAAGCCCCCAACGAACATTCAAGACCTTGACCCAGTGATGAATACTAAGCAGCTCATCTTCATCAATGGAAAATCGCTGCCTGATTGCGGGAAAGTCCAAGCAATCTAATAGCTCGGCAGCCGTCATCCGACTTGACTCGAGTATCAATAGATTGCCAATACATTCCAATAAGGGTTGATGCCGATTCAAAGCCTGATCGGCAATAACATAGGGCAGGCTATGCGTTTGCCCATGGCGATCATAAACAAGGCGTGAAAAAACTGCCTCAATATAGGCGGCATAGTCTTCTATATCGGGCACCATCACAATAATATCGCGAGCATTTAAGCCGGGGTTTGCATCAAGCGTATTTAATAAGTAGTCGTGGAGAGCCTCAACCTCTCTTAAGTGGTTATGGCAACTTGCGAAGCGTATCGACTTATCGTCAGGATTCACACAATGGTGCTGGTTCTGCAGGTTCAAGATATCTGACTGAATTAAATTCAGCGCTGAATTATCTTCATCACCAAGATCATCGTAAAGCTCGGTGGCTAGATCAGCGAAAATTTCTTCTTGCATCAATAGCGACATATAATCGCGACCAAGCTTTCCCCATGACGCGAGCAAGGTGTTATGCTCAATAAAGTTTTCCGCTACCGTTTCAGCACTGACGCCCCGCGCAAGCAATGACTGATTAAGCAGGAGCTGCTGATACTCACTCATCACATCACCCCAGTAGTAGCGACAAGGGTTATTCACCACAACGTGT
>NZ_LWGG01001521.1:0-1179 GCF_001635365.1 Oleiphilus sp. HI0128
AGCCTGAATGTTATTAGCACGTGCTTCCTTGATAAATTGTTCAACGGGTACTGCGATCTCCGCAATCGGTCTTATATTAGCTGTGTTTGCACTGCCTTTGAGTGTATGAAGCGCTCTAGATAAATCATCATCAATATCGATACTGTCATTCGCTGCACGATCAACAAATTCTAGGACAGTTGCGACATGAGAAGTGGCCTCGTTTCTGAATATATCGAGTAGCGTATCGTCGATTCCAACTGTACCTTGTTCTGCGCTCGGAGCCTCTGTCGCACCACTTGCTGCGGATGTTTCTTGCGAGGATCGTTGTAAGCTACCTAGAGGCTTAACAAAATCACCGGCAACCAAGGCTGCAGCGTGATTCTCAACGCGCTTTAGATCAAAGTCTGGGCGTTGTCTTTTTTCAAAGCACTCAATTAGTTTGGGAATATTATCGACGACTAATTGGATAAGCTCGGCAATGCTTTCATTCATCATTACCGAACCATCAATAATGCGGTTCAGAAGATTTTCGATTGCCCAAGCGGCTTCGCCAATGATGTTGGCGTTAACCATTCGTCCGCTGCCTTTCAGGGTATGGAAGGCTCGACGAAGCTCGGTTAGTGAATCCTGGTCGTCATGAGCAGCCAGATAGGTTGGCAAGTGAGTATCGATTGCTTCTAGTACTTCGCCGGCCTCTTCGATAAAAATCTCGAGGATTTCATCATCGATTAGATCGTCTTCATCATCGTCCCAGGAATCCTGGATGTCCTCTTCTTGCTCTGCTTCAGCAGCAGCTTCATTGTTTGTTTCCGGGCTTGACTCAGTTTCTGGTTCAAGGCTGTCAGAAGGTAGTGCTGGTTCTGACGCTGACTGAGTCTCTGTAGCTTCGGACCCAGTTTGCTCTTCTGCTGAAGACTTCGATGTTGCAGGGGACATTGTTTTATGGACAACACGAGTTTCGTTGCCCGACAACATATCAGCGCGGCTTATTAGATGCTCGTACTGTGTTGATTCACGCTGCTGGGAAAAATCTTCGGTTAGTTCAGGAAGCTTTTCAATAACTGAATCGAGGAGGTCGAAGACTTCCATTTCTAGGCTCATTGCAGCATCGAGATGTTTATTTAGTAAGTTCTCTATCGGCCATGCAATTTCAGCAATGACTTTTGCGCCAACCAGGCGGCCACTGCCTTTGAGCGT
>NZ_LWGG01001522.1:0-563 GCF_001635365.1 Oleiphilus sp. HI0128
CTGGTGAATGCCAGACTCATGCGCAAACGCATTTGCACCAACAATTGCTTTATTTGGCTGAACCGGGAAGCCGGTAATCGTCGACACTAACCGCGAGCAAGGCACGATCTGTGTAGAGTCGATATTTGTCGATAGGTCAAACAAGTCAGATCGTGTACGAACTGCCATTACAACCTCTTCCAAAGAAGCATTTCCGGCTCGCTCACCCAATCCGTTAATAGTACATTCAATCTGGCGTGCACCATTGGTTACCGCAGACAAAGAGTTTGCAACAGCTAAGCCGAGATCATTGTGACAATGAACCGAGAAAATAGCTTTGTCTGAATTTGGAATTCGCTCGATAAGGTTTTTTATGGTTTCACCAAACTGCTCGGGAATCGCATAGCCCACCGTATCCGGGATATTTATTGTGGAAGCACCAGCATTAATCGCTTGCTCTATAATACGACAAAGAAAATCCAACTCTGAACGACCAGCATCTTCACATGAAAACTCGACATCATCTGTATAGCTTCGCGCTCTTTTTACTGCTCGCACAGCTTGCTCGACAACTGCATCTGGCT
>NZ_LWGG01001523.1:0-988 GCF_001635365.1 Oleiphilus sp. HI0128
TCCTGTTTTACTGACTCATCTTCGGTGCCGACTAGCTCTAATTGTGCATTTAATTCTTTGGAAATTAGCTCAATATCTCGAATTTCGGCCAAGGTTGGCAGGTCATCAAGGCTGCTTAGGTTGAAATAGGAAAGAAAATGCTTGGTCGTTGCATAAATTGCTGGTCGACCGGGAACCTCGCGATGACCCACAACTCGCACCCAATTTCTTTCTAGCAGGGTCTTCATTATGGTAGAGCTGACTGCAACCCCCCGAACTTCTTCAATATCGCCACGCGTAATCGGTTGGCGATAGGCAATCAAGGCCAATGTTTCCAAAAGTGCTCTGGAATACTTTTGAGGTCGTTCTTCCCATAAACGCTGTACCCACTCGCTCATTGAAGGCCGGGACTGAAAGCGATAAGCGCCAGAAAACTCAACCAACTCAACACCACGACCTTTGTAGTCTTCCTCAATTTCTTGCAATACGGAGCGAAACACTGCCCTGGTAGGCGTAAGGTCAGGTTCCAATAAAGCTTGAATCGCATCGATAGACAAAGGTTTACCTGCTGAAAACAGAAGCGCTTCGACAATAGGTTTTAATACTTCAACGGTGGGCTCAAGTGAATTATAGGTGTATTGATTCCCTACATTAGTAAGATCTTCGCTATTTGAACTAAGTAACTCTTTAATGTCTACCATTTCAAAGCTCTTTATTGTGCTCCGCGCGCCCGAACATGAATAGGCCCCAAGGTTTCTGATTGAACAAAATCGAGCAACTGCTCTTTAACTAATTCCATAATTGCCAAAAATGTTACCACAACACCATCTCGCCCTTCCTCTGGACTAAAGAGCGCAGCGAAAGGGACGAACTGTTCGGGCGTTACCTTAGATAAGATAATTGTCATCCTCTCTCTAGTTGAGAGCTTCTCTTTTTCAATATGGTGGCTTACAAACATATCAGAGCGTTGCAGAACAGAATTAAGTGCCTGAATTAACTCATTTAGCGA
>NZ_LWGG01001524.1:0-797 GCF_001635365.1 Oleiphilus sp. HI0128
CCATACCGTTTCTTCAACACTGCCACGCGCTAAGTCGATACGTATGGTGATCTCTTCTTGATCCATCACTGCCTGACCGCGCTCTTCAGTATATTCGGCACACTTCTCGCCTTGATGAACAATCCTGACATCACCCAAGTATATCTCGACCAAGCTCAAATCAAACGCCTCAATCGAAGCCCGGCCCAAGGCGGCCAGAATACGACCCCAATTCGGATCGCAGGCAAATAAGGCGGTCTTAATCAAAGGAGAATGAGCAATGGTGTAAGCCACTTCAAGTGCTTCTTCAGTACTTTTAGCCTGCTCAACCTGAACCGTTACAAACTTGGTGGCACCTTCGCCATCACGCACGATCAATTGCGCCAGCTCGACCAAGACATCACTTAAGGCGTCTTTAAGGGCTGGAAAATCAGCATGAGACTTATCAATCAAAGGTGCTTTTGACTTGCCTGTCGTAAACAGAATACAAGAATCGTTTGTCGAGGTATCGCCATCGACAGTAATTCGATTAAATGAGGCCTCAGCAAGCTCCTGCAATAATTCATCTAGCAAAGCTTGAGGCACGCTCGCATCACATCCGACATAGGCCAGCATGGTTGCCATGTTTGGCTTAATCATGCCCGCGCCTTTACTGATGCCATTAATACGAACAGTCTCGCCTGCGTAGCTAATTTCAGTCGACACACCCTTGGGTCGAGTATCGGTTGTCATAATACCTTCGGCCGCATCGGCCCAAGCATCACCTTTTAACTGAACTTTAGCCTGAGGAATTGCCGCTACGATCTTCTCTATAGGCA
>NZ_LWGG01001525.1:0-865 GCF_001635365.1 Oleiphilus sp. HI0128
TCCATAAGAGCTGCTCTTTATCACAAGCTGACCACTCTTTGTAGTTATCTGGAATCTTCAAACCCCATGGTTTAAAGGCATTATCTACACCCGTTAAGCTTAACTCTAGCTCGGGGAAGTGACGACGAATCACGTCAACCATGGTGTTATTTTCTACCCAGTCGATACCTTCTTGCGTGTACACTTCAGGTGTATAGCTTTCAGTATAGAAACGGTCTGTCATCAAACGACGAGAAGCATTCAGGATAAAGACCTGGAAAGCCGTCTCACCAAAGGCAAAGCCATCAGGACGCACTGTTTCAGCTAGCTGACCCACCAAAGCATCGATCTGCTCAATGTCATTGTTATAAACACGCTTCAATTCAGTCAAAGTTGTAGGGTCTTCAGTTAAATCCTCAAACTTGGTAATCGGATTCAAACCAATCTGGCGACGGAATTCGTTGTAACGTGGTACACCACGCTCACGGTCACGAATAATATCGATTGTTGCCAAGTCAATATCGCCAATTAACGGCATTGAAAGGTTACGCAAAAACTCAGGATAGTTGTTTAGCGTCAAGGAACCTGGGTGAGTAATGCCGAAGGAGTACCATAGACGATCGCCGCCCTGATTATCGAGAATATCTTCTGCATCGCCATCACGCGTGTCTTCAATATTGATACGCTCAGAAACAACATTTGAACCGATATCGTAGATATCTACCGCATCACGTAGTAATGGGTGCATACGATAAACCGCAACGAATTCCTCAGTCAGTACATAAGGAACATCATAATTATTTGGTTTGCTTTGGCCAACCAAACCACCAAGGATATGGTCAATTGCGCCTGGCGTGCTTAACTGTTCAGCTTTTTCAGGATCAAA
>NZ_LWGG01001526.1:0-11631 GCF_001635365.1 Oleiphilus sp. HI0128
GCCAAAGAAGACTGCCGATATGATCGGACGATACTCCATATTGAAACGGCCGGCCTCGCCCGTCATGCGTAGACTAAACCATATGCCGCCCTCGCGATAATGGTGATTAGACAGATGAATCACGATATCTAGTTCGCTAGCATGATTGGTGAGTTTGATTACTCTGGGTCTAAACTCAGGCGTTTCAGTGCTCTGATAATAACCGGGCTTACCGTTTTGGGCGCTAAGATTGCCGTTGATGTAAAGCTTGTAGGCGCTTGGCATGTCAGGAATATAGAGATAGATAGGCTCCAAATTCTGTGGCACCAGAACTTTTGCATGATACGTTGCAAGACCCAGAGGAGGATAGATTACCTGCTGTTCTTGAATGTGCTCACCCTTCATTGTGTCAACGCGTTGATTCTCGACAAAGCGATAGGGGTTTTTATTCCAAACACCGGGAACGGGAAATTTAATGGGGCTTTCTTCTGTCTTGTAGATGTCCTGAGGTGGAATGAAGCGGTTCCAGTAAGTATTCCAATAGCCGTCAAGGCTAAAAGATTGTTTGCTAGACCAATCTTTGTCTCGCAGGTCGATAACAAGGAGTTTATTCGTGCTTGCTTGAGCCGTATTACTTTCGGCCTGCAATGCAGAAGATACACCGGCTAAAAATAGGAAAAAAATGAGAAAGAGTGTATTTAAGCACGAGAGCTTAAGCATGTCTGACAGCCACTTATATTTTTATTATTGATCAATCATAAGGTTTATTGGCCGCTATGTCAGTGCACTCGTCTGCTTTATTGGTATTTTCTCGGTTTTTAATAAGGGCCTTAATTTCGCCAGAAAGCAGGGGTAAACAATATCAATAAAGTGAAGATCTCTAGGCGGCCCATTAGCATGGCAAAGCATAGAACCCACTTAGCGGTATCGGGAATGTCGCCGTAGTGTTGTGCGACATCACCTAAGCCTGGGCCTAAATTGTTAATACTGGCACCGACAGCTGACCAGGCAGTGACTTGGTCCAAGCCCGTTGCCAGTAACATTAAGAGCAAAATAACGAAGACGAACAAGTAAACCGAAAAGAAGCCCCAAACAGCTTCAATCACACGGTCGGGAACCGGCTTTTTGCCAAGTTTTACTGGAATAATGGCGTTGGGATGAATTAGACGTTGGATTTCTCTCAAGCCTTGCTTGTAGATGAGTAAGATTCGAATCGCCTTCATGCCACCGCCGGTTGAGCCTGCACAGCCGCCAACAAAGGCAACAACGAATAAGAGGAAGGGCAGTACGAATGGCCAGGCTGTGAAGTCTGCTGTAGCAAAGCCAGTGGTTGTTGCGATGGAAACAACTTCAAAGGCGCCTCGAATCATAGAGTCAGAGAAGCTATAAGTATCGGTGAAGTAAAGCGTTGCGATCGTAATAATGGTTACGATCAACATGAGCGATGCGTAAAAGCGGAACTCGGGGTCCATAAAGTACGTTCGCCAGCTATTGCTTCGCCATGCAGTGAAATGCAGCGCGAAATTAACCCCGGCGATAAACATAAAGAAGATGGCGATTAGTTCAATTACGCTATTATCGAAATAGCCAATACTGGCATCATGGGTTGAATAGCCGCCGATGGCGATGGTCGAAAAACTATGGCCTATGGCGTCAAACAGGGTCATTCCAGCGGCCCAGTAAGATAGCGCGCAAGCGACTGTTAGCCCGAGGTATATATACCAAAGAGCTTTGGCGGTTTCGGTGATTCGAGGCGTTAATTTACTGTCTTTTACCGGGCCGGGAGTCTCTGCTCGGTATAGCTGCATACCACCAATGCCTAGCATTGGAAGAATGGCGACAGCCAGTACGATCAAGCCCATGCCGCCAAGCCATTGCAATTGTTGTCGGTACCACAAGATAGATTTGGGCAGGTCATCTATCCCGGTAATGACGGTCGCGCCAGTGGTGGTTAGCCCCGATAGGGACTCAAAGTAAGCATCAACGAAGCGTAAATCAGGGGAGTCAGATAAATATAAGGGCACTGAACCACTCAGGCTGAGCACCAGCCAGAAGAGAACCGTTACGATAAAACCATCTCGTACACGAAGCTCCTTTTTATGGTTTCGAACAGGCAGCCAGATGATTAGCCCTAAGCCTAGCGTAATAACAAAAGCATCGAGGAAGGCATGGAGCTGATTATCGTTATAGATGAGCGAAACAATGATCGGCGGGAGCATGGTCAGGCTAAAAATCATCAGCAGGATGCCTAGAATTCGGCTGACTGTAGACAAATGCATCCGGTTGTATCTCCCAAAAAACTACTAAAACAGGGTTAGAAAAAAGCGAGTCCGACTTGGAACAGCTTCTCGACTTCGCGAACTCTTTTCTTATCGACCAGGAAGAGGATAACGTGATCGTCTTGCTCGATGCGGATATGGTCGTGAGCGATTAATACTTCCTGGTGACGGACAATTGCGCCGATGGTGGTACCGGTTGGTAAAGGTATCTCATCGACTCGTTTACCGACAACCTTTGAGGAGCGCTCGTCGCCATGTGCTACGGCTTCGATCGCCTCAGCTGCTCCTCGTCGTAAGGCGTGAACATTAACGACATCTCCTTTTCGGATATGGGTTAGCAGGCTGCCAATGGTGGTTTGTTGAGGCGATATGGCAATGTCGATTTCACCGCCTTGGATCAGATCGACATAATCAGGGTTGCTGATCAAGGCCATCACCTTGCGAGCACCAATGCGCTTGGCAAGCATCGAGGCCATGATGTTTGCTTCATCATCATTGGTCACGGCGATGAAAACATCAGTATCTTCGATGTTCTCTTCCAATAGCATGTCTTTATTGGCGGCATTACCATGCAGAACAATGGCCTTTTCGAGTTGCTCGGAAAGTGCCACGCAACGCTCGTGATGGTTTTCAATGATTTTTACTTGATAACGACGTTCCAGGTACTTGGCTAAGCGAAAACCAATGTTACCGCCACCAGCGATAATAATTCGCTTGTACTTATTTTCCAAAGGCTGCAGTTCGCTCATTACCGCGCGAATATGGTCGGTCGCGGCAATAAAGAAAACCTCATCATCTTCTTCAATCACCGTGTTACCAGAAGGAATGATTGGTTGGCCTTTTCTGAAAATTGCTGCCACTCGGGTGTCGATAGTGGGCATGTGCTGTCGGATCAAGGATAAGGCATGACCGACCAAGGGGCCGCCCTGGCATGCTCTGATGGCAACGAGTCTGGCCTTACCGTTTGCCAGGTCTAGTGCTTGTAAAGCGCCAGGATATTCCAATAAGCGGGTAATATGTTTGGTAACAACCTGCTCGGGGCTGATGAGTACATCAATGGGAAAGGCTTTGTTAGAAAACAGCTCTTTCTTGGCTAAATAAGGTGTCGCTCTGACCCGGCAGATTTTGGTGGGTGTCTGAAATAGTGTATAAGCAACCTGACAGGCGGCCATATTAACTTCATCACTATTTGCAACTGCAATCAGCATGTCTGCATCTTCTGCGCCCGCCTGGGCAAGAATGTTAGGGTGAGCACCCTGGCCGTGAATTGTGCGTATGTCTAAATGATCCTGAAGCTCACGCAGTCGAGCGCCATTGTGATCAATGACGGTGATGTCGTTTTCTTCATTTGCGAGGTTTTCAGCAAGCGTTCCGCCTACTTGCCCTGCACCGATAATGATAATTTTCATAAGGTTGATCTACGCACCGGTTTATTCAGTCATTTGACCCGTGGGCTATAATATACCGACAAAATTTAGGGTCAATCGCCAATTCAGTAAAATGACTCTTTTCATCCCCTAAACACGGTTAATCTGATAAATCTTGCTTCTTATTCGGGTATTTCGCTTCCGCGTTTTTTTAAACGGGCGTAGAAAAAACCATCATGACCGTTTTCTTGAGGGAATAATTGACGACCAAACCCGGTATCTTGCCCCCAGGGTGCATCGATCTTGAATAATTCGGCCTGATCTTGCTGTCTTAAGAATCGCTCGATAATTCGGCTATTCTCTTGTGGGAAGATAGAGCAGGTTGCGTATACCAATATCCCGCCTGGTTTGAGTGTTTTCCACAAGCTTGTAAGTAGCTGAAGTTGAAGTTCAGCCAATGCTTTTATATCACCTTCTTTGCGCAATAGTTTGATGTCAGGGTGGCGTCGAATGACTGCGCTGGCGCTGCATGGTGCATCGAGCAGGATTCGGTCAAAATGCTTACCGTCCCACCACTGCTCAAGCTCTTCGGCGCGTGATACCTTAAGTTCTGCCTGTAAATTTAGTCGTTTAAGGTTTTCATCGATCTTTGCGGCTCGACTTGCTTCAGAGTCTAGCGCCGTCAGGTGAATACCTGTTTGGGATTCCAGGATCGCACAGGTTTTTCCGCCTGGTGCGGCACAGGCATCGAGTACCTTATGGCCTTCTTCTAGTTCCAGTAAGTCACAACATAGTTGGGCTGCTTCATCCTGAACGCTTGCTGCGCCCTCGCGAAACTTGGGTAAAGCGGCTACGGGAACCGGTTTGAGCAACTGGATGCCGAAAGAACTGAAGGCGCAAGTTTGCGCTTCAATTTCCTGTTCCGTTAGTAAATCCAGGTAGTGTTGTCTTGGTTCGTCACTTTCAGCGAACTGTCGATTAACTCTCAGTGTCATCGGAGGGCGTGCATTTCCCTGGCGAAGAATATCTTGCCACTTTTCTGGCCAGTTATGTTTAACCTTTTCTTTAATCCACTCAGGGTAGCTGGCATTAATGATTTCGTTTGTTGCTTCACCTGCTTCGATCGCTGGCAGGGCGGATATTTTTCGAAGCACTGCATTGATCAAAGGCTTAAAGTGCTCTATTCCCAGCTCGGCAGCGGCTTGCACAGTTTCATTAATTGCAGCGTGGGCGGGTGTGCGCATGAATAGGAGTTGGTAAGCCCCTACTTTTAGAATGCTTTCAACCAGTTTATCTTCGTGCTGGAGCGGTGTTTCCAAAAACTGATTATGGTTATTTGCCAAATACTCGTACCAGCGACAGGCTCCATAGACAATTTCCTGAAGAAGGGCGCCGTCTTTATCTGCCACCTGTTCAGCAGCGATGGGCATGAGTGCAGTCAGTGACTTTTGTTCATAAGCGACACTGTGTAAAAGATGGCTGGCAAGCGCTCTGACGCTGCTTAAGCTTTCTATTGCAGGTAGCTTAGGAAGTCGGATATTTTGCTTGGAGCGTCTAGCTCGTGATTGGCGACGACTGCGTCCGCCAGACCTAGTTGTCATGATTGACATTCAGCTGCTCTCCCGCATTTAATAGCGCTTTACCGCCGTTCACGAAAGATTGAACGTCCATGGCTTTTGCCCCCGGAAGTTGGAGTTGCTGAATGCTGATAGCGCCTTGGCCACACTGGATAATGATGCCGTTTTTGGTTTTTTCCAGAATAGTACCGGCTACTCGGTCATCGTTTGTTTCGACTTCTGATGCTTCAAAGATACGGACACGCTGAACTTTCCCTTTTGCATCAAGAAACTCCAGAAACGATACCGGCCAAGGGTTGAACGCTCGGATATTGCGACAGATCTGTTGGGCGCTATCTTGCCAGTTAATGCAAGCTTCTTGTTTACTCAGTTTATGTGCGTAATTCGCCAGTTCGTTATCTTGAGGTTCAGCCGCTAATGTTTCACGCTGTTCGAGATATTGCAAAATCGCGCTGGCTCCTTGTTCAGCGAGCCGGTCATGAAGGCTACCGCCAGTATCCTGGTCAGTGATATCGGTTTTGAGTTTGAGTAGCATGTCGCCGGTATCTAAGCCTACGTCCATTTGCATGATGGTAATGCCCGTTTCACGGTCACCCTCCTGAATTGCACGCTGAATCGGCGCAGCGCCACGCCAGCGTGGAAGTAAAGACGCGTGGATATTGATACAGCCGAAAGTGGGCATGTCCAACACTGCTTTAGGTAGGAGCAGGCCATAAGCCGCTACAATCATTAGGTCTGCCTTGAGCGCTGCTAGTTCCGTCTGGGCCTCGGGGTTTGTCAGCTTTTCAGGTTGGAATACTGGAATGCCATGCGCTTCAGCTACCTGTTTTACCTCGCTTTTTACGAGCTTCTTGCCACGCCCTGCCGGACGGTCTGGCTGAGTGTAGACGGCGATGACCTCATGGTTTTGGTCAATAATGGCTTGGAGGCTTTTGGCTGCAAACTCCGGTGTACCGGCAAAGATAATCTTCAAACTGAAATCACTTTTTTAAATTGGGTAAATAAAAATCGCACAGATATGATAAAAGGCGTTTTAAGCGCGTTCCTGACTGCGATGAATCTTCTCTAGTTTCTTTTTGATACGATTACGTTTTAAACCGCTTAAATAGTCAACAAAGAGTTTACCGTTTAAGTGATCCATTTCGTGTTGGATGCAAACGGCTAGTAGCCCCTCTGCTTCTAGGCTAAACTCTTTGCCTTGTCGGTCTAGCGCTTCGATCAGCACATGTTCGATTCGGCTAATATCTTCATAAAAGCCAGGAACGGACAGGCAGCCTTCTTGCATTTTTTCTAGCTCACCCTCTAAAACAGTGACTTTAGGGTTAATAAATACCAGTGGTTCGCTCTTATCTTCTGACAGGTCCATCACTATTAATTGGAGGTGGCGATCTATCTGTGTTGCTGCCAGACCAATGCCGGGAGCATCATACATGGTCTCAAACATGTCATCGATAAGGGTTTGCAGATTGTCATCAAACTCTTCGACCGGTTTGGCCAGAGTACGAAGGCGAGGGTCTGGATATTCTAAAATTTCTAAAATCGACATGTGGATCCTGTTATGGCTGGTTTATTAGCGCTGTACTAGTATTAAATTGTGGTGCGTGTCACGATATCACTGCTACTATTATCTTATAGAAAAGGAAATTAGTACAAATTGTTAAATCTTGATCTATAGTTTTCTAGATACCGTGCCTTTTTTTCGCACACTTATATCTTAGACATAAATTTATTATGTAGGCAGCACATGATCCGAAAGTTACTCATCTCCGTAATATTGACAAGCCTGGCGCTGGTTCAATCCGTCTTGGCATCCCCTGAATTGGCTGACAACCACCCGGATCGTTACGTTGTCGTAAAGGGTGATACCTTGTGGGATATCTCAGAGCGCTTTTTGAAGTCGCCTTGGCTATGGCCAGAAATCTGGCATGCGAACCCTCAGGTCTCGAATCCTCACCTTATCTATCCTGGTGATATTATTGGTCTGATATATATTAATGGCCAACCGCGACTTACTACCTTGAAGGCAGGCCCTCAAAATGGCGTGGTTAAGCTCAGTCCTCAAATTAAGGCAACGCCAATTTCTGCTGCGATTCCGACGATTCCACTTGATGCAATAGCCAGTTTCTTGTCTCAGAACCGAATTGTTGAAAAAGAAGAGATGGAAATGGCGCCTTACGTGCTTATCGGTCGTGAGAATCACCTGATCACCGGGACTGGTGATACGGTCTTCGCTCGAGGTGACGTTAAGGGTGCTGAGAAAGTAGCCGTATATCGTTCTAGCGAGACTTATATTGACCCCGAAACGAATGAATTATTGGGGCTTGAAGCGAAAGCGATTGCCACTGCAGATGTTGATCAAGTAAACAAAGAAGTTGTGACGCTGAATATTCTTCGTAGCAGTGAAGAATTGCGCCAAGGTGACCGCTTGTTGCCGACTGAAGATAGAATGATTAACTCTAATTTTGTGCCAAGTAAGCCAGAGCATGATATTCGAGGCAAGATGATTTCTGTGGCTTCAGGTGTTGGTAATATTGGTCAGTATAATGTTGTTGTTATCAACCGCGGCGAGCGTGATGGTATTAAGGAAGGTAATGTACTCGCAGTATACAAGAGAGGCGGCTTGGTTCGTGATCCTTACACCAAAGAAAAGATTGAGTTACCTTCACAGCGTGCAGGTTTGTTAATGGTGTTTAGAGTCTTTGAGAAATTGAGCTACGGCTTGGTTTTGAAAGCAACACGCCCACTTGCTGTGATGGACGAGGTTCGTACGCCTTGATTTGAACCTGAGCCTTGAATTAGCGAGGCTGTAAAGATTAAAGTAAACTGAAGGCAGCTTAAGGATTAAGCTGCCTTTTTTGTTGGGCGATTGCTTGGCAAAGTATACCTAGGCCCGGAATAGGGCATTCTGCTAATAAATCGATTAAGGATGATCGTATGGCTATTTCTTCAAGTTGCGAATACATCGCACAACTTTCTGCAGTCAAAGGCTTGGGCCTGAAGACTTTTTATCACCTTTATTCTCACTTTGGGAGCGTTGACGCGCTTACGAAAGCTGACTACGAGGCTTTATGCTCAAGCGGTCTTAAACCAGTGATGGCACGAGCCATGGTCAACATTAATGAAGCTGCATTATCCCAGGCGCTTCCACGTTCGACCGAGACGTTGATGGAGTGGTCGGAACCTGCGCGACAGCATATATTAAGTATTGAGGATGCAGGCTATCCGTCTTTATTAAAGGAAGTATTTTGTCCGCCGCCTATGATCTATCTGAAAGGCTGTCTGGAGTCTTTATTGTTGCCTGCCTTAGCCGTTGTGGGTAGCAGAAAACCAAGTATGGCCGGGAAACAGCATGCCTATTCTTTTGCCTATGAGTTGAGCCTTCAGGGCCAGAATGTCGTTAGTGGTTTGGCTTTGGGGGTTGATACTTTGGCCCATCGAGGAGCCTTGGAAGCAAGTGGCATTACCTGTGCGGTTTTGGGGACGGGCTTAGATCTTGTTTACCCAAGGCAAAATCAAAAACTAGCAGAGCAAATTATGGATCGAGGAGTGCTGGTGTCGGAAATGGCTTTAGGGTCTCTGCCTGTGCCTGCAAATTTTCCGCGACGAAATCGTTTGATTTCGGGGCTTTCTCAGGGTTCATTGATTGTTGAAGCTGGCCTGAAAAGCGGATCATTAATCACTGCGAATTATGCGATAGAACAGAATCGGGAGGTATATGTCATTCCAGGGCCTATTGATAGTGAAGTGGCTGCCGGATGCAACGATCTGATTAAACAGGGAGCGCAGCTGGTGACATGTGTCGAGGATATTCTAGCTTTTCCTTGTCGGGACTCTTGTATGACGGTAGCGTCTTCCGCCAATAACTCAAAGCGTGAGAGTCCGATTGGGCGCAGTACAAGCGCTATAGTGGGCAAGGCTGAGGGTCATGCAGCTGAAACTCAGTTGTCACATGAACTTTTGCCCGATGAAGGAAAGCTATTACCTCTGATTGATTTTCAGTGTACCTCCTTTGACGTTCTAGCTAGCGAGAGCCAACTGGAAGCTGGCGTGCTATTGCAAAACCTGGTGAGCTTGGAGCTAAAAGGTTTAATTTCTAATGTGCCAGGTGGCTATCAGCGTGTGAAATCAGTAAACTCAGCCCAATAATTATGGTCACTTGTCTAAAGTGCTTTTTGAAGTGTAAATAGCGTCGATAGGAAGAGAGGTTTGGGTGTCGCTAAGTCGTTTATCTGAATGGCAGGTTCAGTTTGCTGCTAATATTCTCAAGGGTGGTGGAGTGATTGCACATCCGACCGAGGCGGTTTGGGGCTTGGCTTGTCATCCAGACAACAAGCAAGCCGTTTATAAGATCCTGGACTTGAAAACCAGACCCGTTGAAAAAGGCTTGATCTTGGTTTCAGGAGAGGCTTGTTATTTTGACGTTTTACTTAAGGATTTGCCCGAGGCACTTCAGCGTAAGTTTCTAGCGCCGGTTACGAGGCCGACTACTTGGTTGGTGCCAGATGAAGCCAACAGAGTGCCTTCATATATCAAGGGGCGGTTTTCAAGCGTTGCCTTGCGTCTTAGTACGCACCCTTTAATTGTTGAGCTTAGTCGACGAGTCGGAGCACCTCTGGTGTCTACTTCGGCTAATCCTTCTGGCAAGCATCCGGCAATGAACCTACGTGAAGCACGAGACTACTTTAGGGGGAGAGTTGATTATCTTCTGCCTGGCCGCCTTGGCGGCTTCGATAAACCTTCAGAAATTAGAGACCTGGTAAGCGGAGAGTCGCTACGGGTCTAGCGTTGGATAAACTCAGCGCATACAGAATAAATATTAGGAGTGAGTGCATGTTAGAACAGGTCAAAGCTTATTTGCTCGGTTTGCAAGATAGTATTTGTGAAGGGCTGGAGCAAAGTGATGGTCAGGCGCGCTTTGTAGAGGATGCCTGGGAGCGCCCTCAAGGTGGCGGTGGTCGAACTCGAGTGATTAAAGATGGGGCTGTTTTCGAGAAAGGGGGTGTTAACTTCTCTCATGTTTACGGGGACTCATTGCCGCCTTCGGCAACTAGTGCCAGACCTGAGTTGGCAGGTCGTCGCTTTCAGGCGATGGGTGTGTCTTTGGTTATGCACCCTCATAACCCCTATGTACCGACCTCTCATGCCAATGTTCGCTTCTTTATTGCGGAAAAGGACGGTGCTGAACCCATTTGGTGGTTCGGTGGTGGTTATGATTTAACGCCTTACTATGGTTTTGTAGAAGATTGCCAGCAATGGCATCAAGTTGCAGCGGAAGCTTGTGCGCCTTTTGGTGAAGAGGTTTACCCTAAGTATAAAAAGTGGTGCGATGAGTACTTTTACCTGAAACATCGGGACGAAGCGCGCGGAGTTGGCGGCTTATTCTTTGATGACTTGAATGAATGGGGCTTCGAAAAGAGCTTCGAATTTATGCAGGCCGTGGGCAATTCCTATGTGAAGGCGTATCGCCCGATCATCGAACGGCGCAAAGATAGCGAGTATGGCGAAAGGGAGCGACAGTTCCAATTGCATCGTCGTGGCCGTTATGTTGAGTTTAATCTAGTATTTGATCGCGGTACGCTATTTGGCCTCCAGTCTGGAGGGCGCACTGAGTCGATACTTATGTCGATGCCTCCGCTGGTCAGTTGGGATTACAACTATCAGACTAAAGCAGGTTCAAGAGAAGCTGAACTGACCGAGCGCTTTTTGCCGCATCAGGACTGGATCTGATAGTCTTCAGGGAGTAAGGAAAAATACATGTCAGATAAATATGCCGTTGTTGGGAACCCCGTTTCTCATAGTAAGTCTCCATTGATTCATAGCATGTTTGCTACGCAGACGAAGCAGGCACTTACTTACGATAAAATTGAAGCGCCAGTCGATGATTTTACATCAGTGGTCAAAGGCTTTTTTGCTCAGACAGAAGGAAAAGGCCTTAACGTTACCGTGCCTTTCAAAGAGCAAGCTTGGGACATGTGTGACAAGCGTAGCCTTGGTGCTGAAAAGGCTGGTGCTGTAAATACTTTGTACCTTGATGAGCAAGGCTTGCTTTGCGGTGACAATACAGATGGTTTGGGTTTAGTGTCCGACATTCAGGGGCATGGAATTAGCCTAAGTGGAAAAAAAATACTGATTTTAGGGGCAGGTGGTGCTGTAAGAGGCGTATTGCAGCCTATACTTGAAGAAAAGCCAAGCAAGGTTGTGGTGGCCAATAGAACCGTTAGTAAAGCGGATGCTTTGGTAGACTTGTTTCAAGATCAGGGGAGTATTGAAAGTTCGAGCTTTGAAGCCTTGAACGAAGCTTTTGACTTGGTGATTAATGGTACCTCGGCCAGTTTATCGGGTTCCTTGCCACCAATTTCGAAATCGATTATCGGTGCTGCGACGGTTGCCTACGACATGATGTACGGCTCAGAGCAGACTGTCTTTAAT
>NZ_LWGG01001527.1:0-24337 GCF_001635365.1 Oleiphilus sp. HI0128
AGGCGATGTCAATGGTTCCTGCGCCGGATGCAGAGCCAAATACAGTGATTGCAGCAATGCAGAAAGGTTATACCTTGAATGGTCGTTTGGTCAGACCGGCAATGGTTGTTGTATCCAAATAAACGCACAAAAAAAGTACAAAATAATGGTTTAAAGCTTGAAAATGGAAATTTCGGCCAAATATAAGCGTTAACCCAAAAATATAGGCGCTAAGGCTTAAGATGAAAAAAGCCATTAAGCCTTACCAACAGAATTTAGAAATTAGAGAACGGGAGTAAATCAATGGGCAAAATAATCGGAATTGACTTAGGTACAACTAACTCATGTATTTCATTGCTAGATGGCGAAAAGCCAAAAGTTATTGAAAATGCAGAAGGCGATCGTACCACACCTTCAATCATTGCATTCACTGACGATAACGAAATCTTGGTTGGTCAGCCAGCTAAGCGTCAGGCAGTAACGAACCCGACTAATACTTTGTTTGCGATCAAGCGTTTAATTGGTCGTCGTTTTGAAGATGAAGTTGTACAGAAAGACATCTCAATGGTGCCTTACACCATTTCTAAAGCTGACAATGGTGATGCGTGGGTAGAAGTTAAGGGCGATAAGAAAGCGCCACCTCAGATCTCTGCAGAAATCTTGAAGAAGATGAAGAAAACGGCTGAAGACTTTCTAGGCGAGTCAGTAACTGAAGCGGTAATTACAGTTCCTGCTTACTTTAACGATTCTCAGCGTCAGGCAACTAAGGATGCCGGTAAAATTGCTGGTCTAGATGTTAAGCGTATTATCAACGAGCCAACTGCAGCAGCACTAGCGTTCGGTTTAGATAAGAGCAAAGGCGATTCAACAATTGCTGTTTATGACTTGGGTGGTGGTACTTTTGATATTTCTATCATCGAAATTGCTGACGTTGATGGCGAGAAGCAGTTTGAAGTATTAGCGACTAACGGTGACACCTTCTTGGGTGGTGAAGATTTCGATATGACGCTAATCGATTACTTGGCTGATGAGTTCAAGAAAGATAGCGGTATCGACCTTAAAGGTGATCCTCTAGCGATGCAGCGTTTGAAAGAAGCGGCTGAAAAAGCAAAAGTTGAGCTTTCAAGTGCGCAACAGACAGATGTAAACCTTCCTTATATTACGGCTGATGCGTCAGGTCCTAAGCACCTTAACGTGAAAATGACGCGTTCGAAGCTAGAGTCGCTAGTTGAAGATTTGGTTGAACGTAGTTTAGCGCCTTGTAAGACTGCATTGAATGATGCAGGTCTTAGCGCTTCAGAAATTGACGACGTTATCTTGGTTGGTGGTCAGTCTCGTATGCCTTTGGTTCAGAAGAAGGTTGAAGAGTTCTTCGGCAGAGAGCCACGTAAAGACGTTAACCCAGACGAAGCGGTAGCAATGGGTGCAGCGATCCAGGCTGCGGTATTGGCTGGTGACGTAACAGACGTACTGCTACTAGACGTTACGCCATTAACTTTGGGTATCGAAACAATGGGTGGCGTAGCCACAGCATTGATCGAGAAGAACACGACTATCCCAAGTAAGAAGTCCCAGATCTTCTCAACGGCTGAAGATAACCAGTCTGCTGTAACGATTCACGTTGTACAGGGTGAGCGTAAGCAAGCGGCTCAGAACAAATCTTTGGGACGTTTCGACTTGTCAGATATTCCTGCGGGCCCTCGTGGTATGCCTCAGATCGAAGTGACTTTTGACATCGATGCAAACGGTATCTTGAACGTATCGGCGAAAGACAAGGCGACAGGTAAAGAGCAGTCTATCGTGATTAAAGCTTCTTCTGGTCTATCTGATGATGAAGTCGAGCAAATGGTAAATGATGCAGAAGCAAATGCTGATGCCGATCGCCAGTTCGAAGAGCTAGTGACTGCGCGTAACCAAGGTGATGCGATTGTTCATGCGACTAAGAAGACTCTAGAAGAAGCTGGTGATAAGGCGACTGAAGAAGAGAAAACTGCGATTGAAGCTGCGATTACTGACCTTGAAGAAGCGCTTAAGGGTGATGATAAGGCAGATATCGAAGCGAAGACTCAGGCATTGACTGAAGCTTCATCAGGTTTGGCTCAAAAGATGTATGCTGAGCAAGCAGCAGCGGGCGCAGGCCCAGAAGCAGCAGCGCAAGGCGGTGCAGCAGAAGAGCCAGCTGGCGCAGCGGACGACAATGTGGTTGACGCTGAGTTTGAAGAAGTTAAAGACGACAAGAAGTAAGTTGTCGATAGGAGGGCGTAGCCCCTCCTGTTCTGAGACTTAAATAGCGTAATTTTTGAATCTTCTGGTTTGAAAGCTTACGTTTGAACGCGGAAGCATCGCCTTCCGCGTTTGCATATCTTCAGGTTTATTTTGCTAGGTCAGTTTGTATTAATGCGCAATAGAGCTATTGAGAGCTGCGCTAGCAAAATGATTCATCCTTCGGCAGAGGTCGGGGAAGAGTTTTATTTACGGTTTTATTGAATACGGTTGTTGCATATGTCGAAACGAGATTATTACGAAGTTCTGGGTATTGAACGCTCAGCTGATGCGAAGGAAGTTAAGAAGGCCTACAGACGCTTGGCGATGAAGTACCACCCGGACCGCAACCCGGATGATGCTCAAGCAGAAGAAAAGTTTAAAGAAGCAACTGAGGCTTATGAGATCCTTTCTGATGAGCAGAAGCGTGGCGCTTATGATCAGTATGGTCACGCAGGTGTTGACCCGCAAGCTGGTGGCGGTGGCTTTAGTGGTGGTAATGGTAACTTTAGCGATATTTTTGGTGATGTTTTCGGTGATATTTTCGGTGGCGGCGGAGGTGGCGGTGGCCGCCAGCGTAGCGCTCGTGGTGCTGATTTACGTTATACCCTCGACTTGGACTTGGAAGATGCCGTTAAGGGTACAACAGTAAAAATTCGCGTACCAACTCATGTGACCTGTAAGCCTTGTAATGGCTCGGGTGCTGCAAAAGGTTCTAAGCCTGAGCATTGTGGTACTTGTAATGGTGCGGGCCAGGTCAGAATGCAGCAAGGCTTTTTCTCTGTGCAGCAGACCTGTCCAAATTGTCGCGGCCAGGGAACAATGATTAAAGATCCTTGTCGTTCATGTCACGGTTCGGGTGTGATAGAAGAAACCAAGACTTTGTCTGTTAAGGTTCCGCCGGGTGTCGATACCGGTGATCGAATTCGCTTGGCAGGTGAGGGTGAAGCGGGCACGCATGGCGCGCCGTCAGGTGATTTATATGTACAGGTTTCGGTTAAAGAGCATCCGATCTTTGTGCGCGATGGCAAGACCTTGTATTGCGATGTGCCAATTTCCTTGGTAGATGCTGCTCTGGGTGGTGAGCTGGAAGTGCCTACACTAGATGGTCGCGTTAAATTGAAGATTCCGGCCGAGACTCAGACAGGCAAAATGTTCCGCTTGCGTGGCAAAGGTGTTGCCCCTGTTCGCGGTGGTGCAGCTGGTGACTTGATGTGTCGTGTGACTGTTGAAACGCCAGTTAACTTATCTAAAAAGCAGAAAGACCTATTGCGCGAATTTCAGGATACGCTAGATAAACATGGTGATAAAAAGCACGCGCCAAAAAAGCATACCTGGTTTGAAGGTGTGAAAAGCTTTTTTGATGATATGACGAGTTCTAATTAGATTATTGCCTCCACCACCGTCATTCCTGCGCAGGCAGGAATCCATTGTCTCGCGGAGTTAGATACACCCAATTAGTAGGTATCGACGGGGAAATCATGGTATTTAGAATGATCTAGCATTTTCCAGCACCTGAGGTGGGTTCAAAACAATGGATTCCCGTCTGCGCGGGAATGACGAGAATCTGCGCGAGAATGACGTAGAGGTAGTTGGGCCGGTTTATTCGCCTATAAATAAGGAAAAACAAAGTGACAAGAATTGCAGTGACCGGTGCAGCTGGTCGAATGGGTAAAATGTTAATTGAGGCCGTGGGTCTATCTTCTGAAGCAGAGCTAACGGCAGCCATTGAGCGCCCAGAAAGTTCCCTTGTCGGAACGGATGCTGGAGAGTTAGCAGGTGTGGGTGCGAACGGTGTTGTTGTCTCAGGTAGCTTGTCTGAAGTGATTGGTCAGTTCGATGTCTTGATTGACTTCACTGCGCCCGTAGCGACCTTGGCAAATGCTAAGTTATGTGCGGAGCATGGTAAGGGTATTGTTATCGGAACGACTGGCTTTACCGTTGAAGAAGAGGAGGAGTTGTTATTGGCTCAGTCTTCTGCGGCAATGTGTAAGGCTGCCAACTTTAGTACAGGCGTAAATGTTTGCCTGAACCTGCTTCAAAAAGCGGCTGAAATTTTGGGTGACGACTACGATGTTGAGGTTTACGAAGCTCATCATCGACATAAGGTTGACGCGCCTTCTGGTACTGCACTGGCGATGGGGCAAGCGGTGGCCGATGGTTTGGATCGGGATTTACGCTCGGTTGCGGTTTATGGGCGAGAAGGTCAAACCGGTGCACGTGATAAAGAAACTATTGGTTTTGCGACCGTTCGTGGTGGTGATGTTGTCGGTGATCACACCGTGATGTTTTTGGGCGAAGGTGAGCGTGTAGAGATTACTCACAAAGCGTCTAGCCGTATGTCTTTCGCTCGGGGTGCAGTTCGTGCTGCAGCCTGGTTGCAGAGTCAGAAGCCTGGCTTGTATGAAATGCGAGATGTTCTGAATTTGAAATAAGTGGCTTGGCTAAAAAATGCGCTATGAACTGCCTCTCACTGATAGACATAATTGTCATAAATGTGTACAATGCCGCCGTTTGAATAGTGGTTGTCTATTCAAAGCCCGCATGTATCAGCAGGGTTAACATTGAAGCGCGCGCAAGTATAAGAATTTTAAGCGAGGTGGGGTAAGCTCCGTCTCGCTTTTTTGCAACTTATCTGTGTGAAAATGCTGCTTTGAATGCCTGCTCGGGGACCAGATGCTTATCGCTTATACCTAGCGTGTAGTTTCTGAAGGCCACTTCAAACCCGCCTAAAGACGGTATCTTTATTATTCTCTCCTAGCCGATTACGACGAGGAACTGGCGTTGACAAAACCTGCAATTTTAGCACTTGAAGATGGCTCCATTTTTAAAGGAGTCTCCATTGGATCAGACGGTGAAACCATCGGGGAAGTTGTATTTAATACAGCGATGACCGGGTATCAAGAAATCCTGACTGACCCTTCCTATGCAAAACAAATCGTAACTTTGACTTATCCGCATATCGGAAATACCGGTGTTAATGCCGAAGATGTTGAGTCAGATAAAATTTGGTCAGCAGGCTTGGTTATACGTAACTTGCCTTTATTGGCGAGTAGCTGGCGTTCAGAAAAGCCTCTTAACGAATACCTTGAAGAAAACGGCATTGTCGCGATTGCAGATATTGATACACGCCGTTTGACGCGAATCTTGCGTGAAAAAGGTGCACAGAATGGCTGCATTATCGCTGGTGATGACATTAGTGAAGAAAAGGCGCTAGCCGCTGCGAAGTCGTTCCCTGGTCTAAAAGGTATGGACTTGGCGAAAGAGGTGACACGCACTGAACAGGCCTCTTGGACAGAAGCTGAGTGGTCACTAACTGACGGGTATGGCGAGCAAAGCGAAACAGAATTCCATGTTGTGGCTTATGACTTTGGTGTTAAGAATAACATTCTAAGAATGCTCGCGGAGCGTGGTTGTAAACTAACAGTTGTTCCAGCGAAAACGCCTGCTGCGGATGTACTGGCTATGTCACCTGACGGAGTGTTTCTATCTAACGGCCCGGGCGATCCAGAGCCATGTGATTATGCGATTGCAGCAATCAAAGACATACTGGAAACCAAGGTTCCGGTATTCGGCATTTGCTTAGGTCACCAGCTACTTGCGCTAGCGAGTGGCGCGAAGACTGAAAAGATGAAGTTTGGTCACCACGGTGCGAACCATCCGGTACAGAATCTAGAAGACAAAACTGTGATGATTACCAGTCAGAACCACGGTTTTGCAGTGGACGAGAGTTCACTACCAGATTGTCTAAAAGCAACACATAAGTCTCTATTTGATGGTTCCTTACAAGGTATTGAACGCACGGATACTCCAGCGTTTAGTTTCCAGGGCCATCCCGAAGCGAGCCCGGGCCCGCATGATGTCGCGCCTTTGTTTGACCGCTTCATCGATACGATGAGAGCTCGTGCTAAGTAATTAGTACTGTTGTTTAGTCAGCAAAATACTTGCTGAAAGTGAACCTATTTTGTTGTGAGTGAGCACCTTAGCTATTTACAACCTAACTCTTAGAGAACGGAAAGAATTAAATGCCAAAGCGTACCGACATAAAGAGTATTCTAATACTAGGCGCCGGCCCTATCGTCATCGGGCAGGCCTGTGAGTTTGACTATTCAGGTGCTCAAGCGTGTAAAGCGCTTCGCGAAGAGGGTTATCGAGTTATCTTGGTTAACTCTAACCCGGCAACCATTATGACTGATCCTGCAATGGCCGATGCGACTTATATCGAGCCGATTACCTGGCAGACAGTTGAAAAGATTATCGAGAAAGAGCGCCCTGACGTGTTGTTGCCAACAATGGGTGGTCAGACTGCATTGAACTGTGCATTGGACCTAGAGCGCGAAGGTGTGCTTGATAAGTACAACGTTGAAATGGTTGGAGCGAATGCTGATACCATCGACAAAGCGGAAGATCGTGAGCGCTTTGATAAAGCAATGAAGGCAATCGGCCTTGAAACACCGCGTTCTGCGATTGCTCATAGCATGGAAGAAGCGCTTCAGGTGCAAGACTCTTTAGGCTTCCCTTGTATTATTCGACCTTCTTTCACCATGGGTGGAAGTGGTGGCGGTATCGCTTATAACAAAGAAGAGTTCGTAGAGATTTGTGAGCGTGGTTTGGACCTGTCACCCACGAACGAGCTTTTGATTGATGAGTCCCTGATTGGTTGGAAAGAATATGAAATGGAAGTTGTTCGTGACAAGAACGACAACTGTATCATTATCTGTTCTATCGAAAACTTTGACGCGATGGGTGTTCACACCGGTGACTCGATTACCGTTGCACCGGCACAAACGCTGACCGATAAAGAATATCAAATAATGCGTAATGCCTCTTTGGCAGTACTGCGTGAGATTGGTGTTGAAACTGGTGGCTCAAACGTCCAGTTTGGTATGAACCCGAAAGATGGCCGTATGGTGGTTATCGAGATGAACCCGCGTGTATCGCGTTCATCTGCTTTGGCGTCTAAAGCAACCGGTTTCCCGATTGCCAAAGTTGCCGCTAAATTGGCGATTGGTTATACCCTGGATGAGTTGCAGAATGATATTACAGGTGGCGTAACGCCGGCTTCATTCGAGCCATCAATCGATTATGTTGTCACTAAGATTCCTCGTTTTACCTTCGAGAAGTTCCCTCAGGCAGATCCGATTCTAACGACACAGATGAAGTCGGTAGGTGAGGTTATGTCTATTGGCCGAACCTTCCAGGAATCGCTACAGAAAGCTTTACGTGGTTTGGAAGTCGGTTCTTACGGCTTCGAGCCGAAATTGGATCTGGCTTCTGAAGATGCTAAATCAGAGATGATTCGAGAGCTTCGTAACCCGAGTGCCGAGCGTATCTGGTATGTCGGTGATGCTTTCCGTTCTGGCATGTCGGTTGATGAAATTTACAAGCTAAGCGGCATCGACCCTTGGTTCCTGGTTCAGATTGAAGATTTGATTGAAGAAGAGTGTGTTGTATCGAATATGACACGCACAGACATGACTGCTGAAGCGATGCTTCGTCTTAAGCGTAAGGGTTTTGCTGATCACCGTTTGGCAGAGCTACTTGGTATTACCGAGAAAGAATTGCGTACGCTACGTCAGGGCTTCGATATTCGCCCTGTCTATAAGCGTGTTGATACCTGTGCTGCAGAATTCTCATCGAACACGGCTTACATGTACTCAACCTATGAAGAAGAGTGTGAGTCTCAGGTTACTGACAAAGAAAAGATCATTGTTATCGGTGGTGGCCCTAACCGTATTGGCCAGGGTATTGAGTTCGATTACTGCTGTGTTCATGCTGCCTTTGCCATGCGTGAAGACGGTTACGAGACCATCATGATCAACTGTAACCCAGAGACGGTTTCAACGGATTACGATACTTCAGACCGTTTGTACTTTGAGTCAATTACCCTGGAAGACGTATTAGAAATCGTTCAGCTAGAGAAGCCAAAGGGCGTGATTGTGCATTATGGCGGTCAGACGCCACTTAAGCTTGCGCGTGGTTTAGAAGAAGCTGGAGTGCCAATTATTGGTACTAGCCCAGATGCAATCGACCGTGCAGAAGATCGTGAGCGCTTCCAGCAAATGATTGAGCGCTTGGGCTTACGTCAGCCAGAAAATGCCACGGTTCGAAGCCATGAAGAAGCGATTACTAAAGCGACTGAAATCGGTTATCCGCTAGTTGTTCGTCCATCTTATGTATTGGGCGGGCGTGCAATGGAGATCGTCTATAACGAAGCTGAGCTAGTTAAGTACATGAAGGAGGCGGTTAGCGTATCTAACGACAGCCCTGTCTTGCTAGACCACTTCTTGAACGCGGCGATTGAGGTTGATATTGATGCCATTAGTGATGGTAAAGATGTCGTGATTGGTTCAATCATGCAGCATATCGAGCAGGCGGGTGTACACTCGGGTGACTCGGCTTGTTCATTGCCTCCATATACCTTGTCTCAAGAAGTTCAGGAAGAGATGAAGGAAGTCGTTAAAGCTATGGGTCTAGAACTTGGTGTTGTAGGTTTGATGAACGTCCAGTTGGCTTATCAGGATGGTTTGATTTACGTGATCGAGGTTAACCCTCGAGCATCACGTACAGTACCGTTTGTTTCTAAAGCTATTGGCACTTCATTGGCGAAGGTTGCTGCACGTTGTATGGCAGGTAAAACCCTGGCAGAGGCGGGCTTTACCGAGGAAGTGGTGCCTAAGCACTTCAGTGTCAAAGAGTCTGTTTTCCCGTTCAACAAGTTCCCATCTGTTGACCCGATCCTTGGCCCTGAAATGAAGTCAACGGGTGAAGTTATGGGTATCGGTGATACCTTCGATGAAGCCTTTGCTAAAGGAGTTATTGCTGCAGGTGGTGTATTGCCGAGCGGCGGTAAGGCGTTCTTGAGCGTGAGAGAAGTTGATAAGGAAGGCGTAATTGAAGTGGCACGCCTGCTTAACGAAATTGGTTTCGCTTTGGTCGCAACCTCCGGTACTGCGAAAGCGCTAGCAGAGGCAGGCTTGGAAGTTGAGTCTATTAATAAGGTTCAAGAAGGTCGTCCGCATGTTGTTGATGCCATTAAGAATGGCGATATTGACCTGATTGTTAATACTACTGAAGGTAGACGAGCCATCGCAGACTCTGCTCAAATCAGACAATCTGCTTTGCAGAAGAAGATTGCTTACAGTACGACTCTTGCTGGTGGTGATGCAACTGCACGAGCTATTCGTTTTGGTGCTGAGAAGCACGTACGTAGACTTCAAGACTTACACTAGAAAACTCGTTTATTTTATAACCCGGAGCTAATGCTTCGGGTTATTTTTTTCAGCTGTTTATACAGATGGCTCTTTTTTGATAACTCGAATTAATTGCTTGTTGATGATGAGTATAAGCGTGACTGAAAGAAGAGCTCTCACTAAATATGGTAAAAGAATAAAGGAAGGAAGATGAATCGAATTCCAATGACTGTTGAAGGCGAAAAAGCCCTTCAAGAAGAATTAGTAGAATTGAAAACTGTAAAGCGCCCACAGGTTATCGAAGCGATTGCCGATGCGCGTGAGCACGGTGATCTAAAAGAAAATGCTGAATATCATGCAGCGAGAGAGCAGCAAGGCTTTATAGAAGGTCGAATTCAGGAGCTGGAAGGTAAGCTTTCAAACTCCCAGATTATCGATGTTAAGTCTATCCCTCATACAGGAAAAGTTATTTTTGGTACCACGGTTTCATTGATCAATATCGATACGGATGAAGAAGTTCGTTATCACATTGTTGGTGATGATGAGGCTGATATCAAGGCAGGCAAAATCTCTATTTCTTCACCAATCGCTCGAGCGATTATTGGTAAAGAAGAAGGTGATACCGTAGGCGTTCAGGTGCCTAGCGGAATCGTTGAGTATGAAATTGATGAAGTGCTTCACGTTTAATCTTGATCATCTTTTAAAAAGGCTGAGGTTAGCATTGACTTCAGCCTTTGCCTTCCTGGTTAGTTACTAATCTATTAAGCCTAATTCAATAGCTAGCTTAATCATGGCTTTTAGGGCAGCCTCTTTCGGAAAGGGATGGTCTAGGTTTGGTGACCCAAATCTCATTAGTTTAGGGAATGCATCGTAGGACATATCCCAATGATGTGCGTTTAACATGGCTAGATCTGCTGACATGCCGGTCTTTATTTTTGCTTGAGCTTGGGTAAGCTGCATATCATTATGAGCGTCGTATTTGTTTAACTCCATTACGCCCTGCATTTGAAAATAAGGTACTTCCAGCGCTGTTGTCGAACCCGTGATGTTAAAAATAGGGATGTCTAAAGAATCAAATAATTCTCTATTCTGATCTAGGAAGGACATTCGCGCTTTAGTTGTCAGATCATATACCGCCTCTTTTACATTGTATTCATCCATACGTCTAAACGTGCCAGATTTGAGGTTTATTGCGGGTGAAATGAGCGATAAGAAGCTTGCTAATGCTTTTTCAACTTTAGGGATGTCTAGGTTCTTAATCGAGTTATATATGTCATCCGCTAAATAGGAGCCACCGATGGCTCCTCCCCAATTATAGATACAGCGAATTTTGTTTTTTAAATCGGGGCGCTGCGCGAGCAGTTCGTAGATATCGGGAGCACCTTTGCTGTAACCAATTAAAAATATATCTCCGGGTGTCTTTTGTTCGGACGGTGGGATTGTTGTTGTGTCAGCTGCTAATCCGGCACCGTGGTCAATCGCGGCGATCAAGTCATCAATATTAGAGCTGCAACCGCGCATAGGGTGATTGTCTGCTCGTATAATCCTTATACCGAGCTCGTCCTGGATTTTAGGGAAGGCGTTTTGAAAAGCCCTAACAGGCAACATGCCATTCAACAGACCGGGTGAGAATATTAGCGTAGTATTACGAACTCTATTTGTGCTCTTAAATTCGGGGATTTCCAGTTTCCATTCCCGTATTTCATCGCCCCTCAAAAACTGTTCTGCAAGTTTTTGTTTGTTTGGTCGCTTGTCTTTGCGGCCAAGTAGTTTGGTTTTATCTGCTTTTTTTAAAGCAATATTGTCTTGAAGTGCTTCGGTTAGAAATATATTTCTCCATCGAATGCCGCACCAGCGCTTAATATAAGGGTGCGCATAGTTTTTACGGTCGCTTTGTAGAATCAATCTAATATTCGTAATTAGTTGTTCGTAATCGCCTTTGTTCTCCAGTGTTTCGAGTAGATTCAGTTGTTCCTTATTCATTATAAGATCAATGTTCCTTTAATGTCTCAATATGTTGAATAGCGATCATTATATAATAGAATAGTTCGAAGTCGAACTCTTTGGTCTTTAAGTTAGCGCGTGTCGTCACAACACGAGAGAATTATTTAATAGAGAGTCTTATTCGCAGTGAAGTCTTCCTGAATAAAAAGAAAGACGTGTTCGATAAAATTTTGGTTTGTGTTGTGTAAAAGAGCTTATTGCCCTTTTAATAAGTGGATGCTTTCCTCAGCGAAGCCAGTTCCTACCTCTGCATAGTAGTTGAAAGCAATATCGGCACCTAAACCCATTAGCTCTTTTTGTTGGTCTTCATATTGTGCAATGACGGAAATTTTTCCTGAATAAGAAGTATGCTTCAACTGATAGATAATGTTCTTCATCTCGTTGACTGAAGGCAGGGCTAACATAATTAGTTTTATGTCGCTTAATGGGGCCTGTTCCCAGAACTCAATGTCATCACCATCACCGCATATAATATTAATGCCTTGTTCCTTGAACCCCTGTGCCCGTTTTGGGTCAAGCTCAACACCGCAGATCTTCCCGGGGAGATCCCTTTCTGCTTCATGATAAGCGCCTTTTCCAACACGCCCCATGCCGACAATTAAGACTTCTTTGTCTTTGATAGGTAAAAAGGTTTGTTGGGAGGTATCACAAGGACGTTCAAAACGCGAGAAGGCGTCTTTTTTGTTTGCGTATATTCGATGTGCAAACTTGTAAATAATTGAGCTAAATACCATCGAATGAGTTGTCGATAGGGCGATGATGACCAACCATTCATGGCTTAGCCAGTTTTGATCAACACTTAAGCTGGCAACGATCAACCCGAATTCGCTGTAGTTGGCTAGCAAGAGTGCTGACAAGAAGCTGGTACGCAAGCGTAAGCCAACCGCATTAAACACAAAGAAGAAAAGCAATAACTTGATGGGGAGTAAAATAGTCAAGCCTAAGGCGACGAGCCACATTTCCAAAGTTGGTAACGCGGTGAACCCGATAGACAAAAAGAAGCAGATTAGGAAGAGGTCTTTGAAGCTCATTAACGACTTATAGAGTTCGTTAGATTTAGGTAAGCCTGCGAGTAGCATGCCCATGACTAGTGCACCCAAGTCACCCTTCATGTCGACAAGCTCAAAAAGCTCCGGGCCGCCAAGTGCAAGTAAAAAACCGTAGAGTGGGATCAACTCTCCGTGACCGCTGGAGGCCATCATTCTTTTTAATAAAGGGCGAAGGAACCAAAGGCCAAGCAAGCTAAATGCCCAAAGGCTTGGTGATTTGCCGGTTGCAAAGAATAGAAACAGAACAGCCGCAATATCTTGCCAGATTAGTACGCCGACAGCGAGGTCACCGTGTTTGGATTTTAATTCCGCATTGTCTTCCAAAATCTTAATGACGCAAACAGTGCTACTGAAACTAAAAGCAAAAGCGATAATGGCGCTTTGCGACAAACTGAGATCAAATAAGCTGTGGCTGAGGGTAGTTGTGCAAAGAATTATCAAAGGAAGTAGGAGTATCATCCACCCACTCATATGAATAAAGGTTCCGGACCATAATTGTGGCCTCATAAGCTGTCTGAAATCAATTTTAAGCCCGATGGTAAACAGCATTAGCGTAATGCCAAGGTCTGCAAGCATCTCAAGTGTCGGTTCTGGCGTAACGCCACTTGCATGGAGCAAGAAGCCAGCAATTAGATAACCAACTAAGGGTGGGAGTGTGATTTGTTTCGCAATGAAGCCAAATATGAAGGCAACTAAAATCCAGATGATGCTCATATTGCTTATTTACTTCTCTTAAGTCGATGAATGTTTGGGTTGCTAATTGCTTCGTATCTTAGGACTTTTGGCTAATACTCTTGTCTAACAATATAACTGGCAGAATACCCACTGCAACGATGATTAGTGCGCTCAAGGCGCTTTGCTCAAGTAACTCATCGGAAGCAAATTGGTAAACCTGTGTAGCCAGTGTTTCAAAATTAAAAGGCCGTAAAATTAGTGTAGCAGGCAATTCTTTCAAACAGTCTACAAACACGACAAGCATGCCGGTAAGAGCACCCCGCTTGATAATGGGCAGGTGTACTTTAAATAGTGTCGATAAATAATTATGGCCAAGTGAGCGCGATGCCATGTCCATGCTTGGTGTTACTTTAGATAGGCTGGACTCTACGGACCCTGAAGAGACAGCTAAGAAGCGAACAGAATAGGAAAATACAATTGCGAAAGCCGTACCGCTCAAAATCAATCCTGTTGAGAAATCAAAGTGCTCTCTCATAAGACCGTCAAGGGTATTATCGAAGGCAGCAAAGGGAATGATAATTCCGATCGCAAGCACCGCGCCTGGTATGGCGTAGCCTAGGCTAGAGAAGTTGACCAGGTGCTGAGTGAGCTTATTGGAATTTAGTCGTTTGCTGTAAGTAAGTACGATGCCTAAAACCAGTGTGGCAAAGGCGGCAATACTGGCTAAAACAAAACTGTTTAGTGCGTACTCTATAAAATTGCTGTGCCAGGATATTTCAAAGTATTTGACTGCATAAATCGTTAGAAGTGAGAAGGGAAACAGAAACCCTAACAATACCGGTAAGAAGGCGACTGCGAATGCCAGATAAGCCCTTATTCCATATAGCTTATGGCTTGGAATGGTTGAGCCTTGGTTGCGCGACTGGTATTGCTTTTGTCTGCGTCGAGAGTAGCGTTCAGAGCTAATAAGAATAACCACGACAGCCATCATTAGTAAGGCTATCTGTGCTGCACCACCCAAGTTGCCCATGTTCAACCACGTGTCGTAAAGACCCGCTGTTAAGGTTTGGACGGCGAAATAATCTACCGTTCCAAAGTCGTTAAGTGTCTCCATTAGTACTAAAGACAGGCCAACCGCAATAGCGGGCCGTGCAATGGGTAAGGATACTCGATAAAAGAACTGGAAGGGCGTAGAGCCTAGACTGCGTGAAATGCGATAGAGGGAAATCGACTGCTCAAGAAAGGCCGCGCGTGCCAGCATGTAGACGTAAGGGTAGAGTACTAGTGACATCATGATAATAGCTCCCCCCATACTTCTGATTTCGGGGAACCAATAATCTCTGCTGGTCTTCCAGCCAAATAGCTCTCGAAGCGCTGATTGCACGGGGCCTGCGTATTCCAGAAAATCAGTGTAGGTATAAGCGATGACGTAAGCGGGTACGGCAAAGGGGAGTAATAAGGCCCAACTCAGCCACTTTTTGCCGGGGAAGTCGTACATGGAAATAAGCCAAGCTGAGCCAGTTCCAACCAGAAAAGTTAGGGAGCCAACGCCAAGCATAAGAATCAGCGTGTTTTTCAGATAACTAGGTAAAACTGTATTAAGCAGGTGCGGCCAGGCGTTTTCCTCTGGAAAAAGAGCGAGGTAAGCCACCGCAACAATCGGGAGACCGATAAGGGTTGCGATAATGAAAGATGAAATGAACCAGGGACGCTCTTGAGCGTTTAGTCTGAAATTCAAGAGTGATAAACCTTCAAAGTATTCGAGTTACGCCGAGCTGAGCAAGATACATTAAAAACGAAAAGCGGCATAGTGCCGCTTTAGTTTATTTTTCTAAAAGCCATGGCCTTAGCTTATCTAGAGTCATTATTCATCGAAGGCAACTTCATCAACTAACTGTGCTGCACGCTTTCTTAGATTAGCAATATCTGCGAGTGGCAGTGTATCTGACTTGAAGGAACCCCAAGACTTTACCAGGCTCGATGGTTCAACCTTAGTATTAACCGGATACTCGAAGTTTTGTTCTGCATAGAGGCTTTGCGCATAGTCCTGTGTTAGGAACTCCATTAGCTTGATTGCACTTTCTTTGTTTGGTGCGTGTTTAGTAAGTGCTACGCCACTGATATTCACGTGGGTGCCTCGGTTGCCTTGGTTAGGAAAGGTTAGGTGGACAGAGTTTGCCCAAGCAACCTGTGCTTTGTCGTTTAACATTTTGCCGAAATAATAATTGTTGCCAAGTGACAGGTCACAAATACCCTCGTTGATTGCTTTTACTTGTGCTCGATCATTTCCTTGAGGACGTCTCGCCAGGTTGTCTTTTACACCTTGTAACCAGGTTTTTGCTTCTGCTTCGCCGTGATGAGCGATCATTGATGCGATCAGCGCAAGGTTGTAAGGGTGCTTGCCGCTTCGGGTACAGATACGGCCTTTCCAGACGGGTTTGCTCAAGTCTTCATAGTTTTGAATGTCAGCTAGGTTAGCGCGCTCTTTTGACGCATAGATAGAGCGAGTACGTGTCGTTAAACCAAACCAACGGTTTTCTGGGTCGCGATATTGTACCGGGACATTCTTTTGTAGCGTTTCTGATTCAACAGCTTGAACCAAGTCTTTGTTGGTCACTTCCATTAAACGGCCAATATCGACAGTGAAAACTAAATCGGCAGGGGAGTTGCGTCCTTCACGAGTCAGGCGTTCAGCTAAACCTTTCTTAGCAAAAACTACATTAACCTTAATACCGCTTTGTTCGGTAAACTTATCGAACATAGGTTGAACCAGAAAGGGCTGGCGGTAAGAGTATACGTTAACCTCTTCACTGCTTGCTGAAACAGTTGTCGTGAATAAGGAAGAGAGAGTTAGAAGGGTGACGCAAATAAAGCGAGACAGAGCCATAAATAAATATTCCTAATATAGTTTCCATAAAGTAATGCGAATCATTCTTAAATAAAAAGAATTGTTAGTCAAGAATTTAAAGCATTTAACTTGATGGCTATCAAGTCAACTAAGCGATAAAATGCCATTTAAATATTGAGCTTTGGAGTAAAAGAGCGCTAATGAAGAGTTTCTCCCGCTTGCTACTAGTCGGACTGTTTGCTTTCTTAACGGCTTGTGCAACCACAGATTATCAAACGCATTATGGTTGGTTTATGGCGGAAAACTCTGCTGGCGAACTTAGACAATTTAGAGTTTATTGGCAGTCTGTTCGTTATGAAGGTTGGACAAGTGACGAGCTTCGCCCAATGCCGGTAGTGATTGAGGCGCAATGTAGCGAGCGGAAAGTTCACTTGTTTGACAGCTCGTTTGGCCCCGGCCGCCGCTGTAGTGATCGCCAAGGTGAAGGAATTGTTTTCTGTGGTCGTTCAGAAGTTGATGTGAATCGACGTGGCTTAGAGATAGAGAATAACTCCCTATGTGCAACGATTACCGATAGACAGGGCTCAAGTAGTATTCTGGATTTGGAGGGAGAAGTCCTCATTCACATGTCTTGCCGCCCAAAACGAACACAAAAAATACGAGGCGGTAAGAAAATAAATATAGATTACCTGCTTAGTTCTCAGCAGCCTTATATCGTCTCTACCAAGAAGGTAAAGGGCGGCGATATTGAGCAATTAGTTCCCGAATTATTCAACCACTCTTCTGTCTGTGACCCGGATGCCTAATATTTGATGGAAGGACGACTTTACTTGGTTACAAATCTAACTGCTAATTGATTAGATCTTGATCTATATTTAGAGTGTAAAAGCTATTTTTGAATAGATGCTAGTGTGACCGGTTTGGCATTGATAAGAAACAACCGGGTATTGTTACCTGAGCTTACATAAGCCAACGCTACGTAGTGGTGTTGCCTGAAGATATTGTCAAAAATGTAAGGAAGATAACTAAAAGACCAGCTTAGTAGGTATTGTCATGTCGACAAATCGTTTAAAACTCGAAGTAAATGCGCTGAAGGAAGGCATGTTCGTCGCGGACTTGGATTGTCCGTGGCATGAAACGCCTTTTCCTCTACAGGGCTTTTATATTCGTATGGATGACGATGTAAAGGCTTTGAGCGAATACTGTAAATTTGTTTATGTTGACGTGAAGCGAGAAAAGGTCAAAACGGTTCATGCGAATCACGCTGTGCCTAGTTCTGAAAAAGGTAAAAAGGGTATCTCTGGAAGTTCCGAGAATAACCCCGAAATAGAACTCCCTCCCATTGTTGTCAAAGCTCCTCATCACTATGAAGCAAGCGTCTCCATTAACAAAGAAGTTGCCCGCGTAGAAAAGCTTCATCGTCATGTATACGATGCGATTGACCAGGTGTTTCTCACTGTCGAGCAAGGTGGTGATGTAAGCATTAAAGAAACCGAGTCAGTTGCTAAAGGTATGGTCGAAAGCGTTATTCGTAATCCCGATGCCCTGGTTTGGCTGTCTAAAATGAATGAAATAGATGCTTATAGTTATCAGCATTCGGTGAAATCCTCTATATGGGCTTTAGTTTTGGGGCGTCATATGGGCTTGAAGAAGGAGATGCTGGAAACCTTAGCTTTGGGTGTTTTATTGTCGCATATTGGTAAGGCTAGAGTTGCGCAAAAAGTACTTGATGCCTATCCGGACCTTGAGAGTAGCCAACTATCAGCCTATCAGCAATATGTTGAAAAGAGTGTCGAGTTACTAACTGAGATAGAAGGTTTACCTTCTGGCGTTGCATCAATTGTTGAATTTCACCAAGAAAGACACAATGGTACCGGTTACCCGAAAGGTGTGACGGGTGAGCGCATTCCTTTGTTAGCTAAGATTGCCGGTTTGGTTGATTATTATCAGGAGTTGATTACACCGCGTGATGACGAACTGGGTATGTCTCCTTATGATGCTGTTGCCCGTTTATACGAGCTGCGTAATATCGCTTTTCAGAAAGATCTTGTTGAGCGCTTTATTGAAGCGGTAGGCGTATACCCTACAGGTACATTGGTTGAGCTAAGTTCTGAGGAAGTGGGTATTGTAACCGGGCATAATGAAGATCGCCGCTTACAACCGAAAGTAATGGTTGTACTCGATGCTCAGAAGCGAGCAATGAAGTGCGGTAAAGTGGTAGACCTAAAAGAGGTAAACCGCGATAGAAATGTTTTAAGCATTAAAGACAGTTTACCTAAGGGAGCTTACGACATAGATGAGCAGCGGTACCTGTTATCCGGTGCAACCTCTAAATGGAGTTGGCGACACTTGGCATCCTCATTCGCGTCTGGCTAATTTGTTATTCTCTTCTGGGCGAGCAAGCCTAATAAAACTTGATAAAAGGCAGTTTGATGATTCACACTGCCTTTTTTATTGGCTGAAAGAAGATAAGCGATGGCGAGAGTGTATTGTCAACGGTGCAATAGGCCTGAAAAAGTTTGCTTGTGTGCATCGATAAGCAAACAGAGCAACACAAGAACTCTGATTATTTTTCAGCACGATGACGAACAAAAGAAGCCGCTTTCGACTGTGCCATTAATCCAGCAGGGGTTATCTGGCGTAGAGGTGCTGAACGGCCTAAGATTTGACCGAGAAAAATGCTTCTCTTTGCTAGCAAAGCATGGCGCTTGCAGCCCTTTGCTGTTGTATCCTGAGTCGCTATCTGATGACGAAGAACATCTTGTATTAGATCTGAGCGATCTAGCTTCACCGCTTTTAAAGTCGCTACAACAATATGATTCGCTAGTTATCCTCGATGGCACCTGGAGGAATACCCGGGAGCTGGTTTTGGTGAATACTTGGCTGCAAAGTTTGCCGACACTCGCCCTGTTAAATGCCGGGAAAAGTCGCTATCGTATCCGCAAATCGACACATGAGTTTTCATTATCAACAATTGAAGCGGTCGCAAAAGTGCTGCCCCTATTGGATGAAAATATTGATAGCGAAACTTTGTTGAAGCCTTTTGAGAAAATGATTGATCAGCAGATTCAATATATGGGAGAAGAGGTCTTCCTGCGAAATTACCGATAGGATGCAGAACCCTTTCTTCGAGATAAGCGGATATTCATTCCTTGGTGACTTGAAATTCCTTTGCCTAACCCCAAGATAGAGCACTCCACTTTACCTCTCTACTTACAAGCAGGCACTAAACAAATCATGCAAAACGCTCTAGAGATTCGCGGCTTAAACAAAACTTATGGTAATGGTCATGTCGCTTTGCAGAATGTCAGTGTCAGTGTCGAGCAGGGTGACTTCTTCGCTTTATTGGGGCCTAACGGTGCGGGGAAATCAACGACACTTGGTATTGTTTCTTCCTTGGTTAATAAAAGTTCTGGAGAGGTCAAAATATTTGGCCACGACATCGATAAACAGTTGGTTAAGGCAAAGACCTGTTTAGGTGTGGTGCCTCAGGAGTTTAACTTCAACCAGTTCGAGAAGGTCCGTGATATCGTTATTACTCAGGCTGGTTATTATGGTATTCCCGTTTCAGAAGCTGAGGAAAGTTGTGATCATTATCTGAAGAAACTGGGCTTGTGGGATAAACGGAATGAACCATCCCGTATGCTCTCCGGGGGTATGAAGAGAAGGTTAATGATCGCCAGAGCTTTAGTGCATAAGCCTAAATTGCTCATTCTTGATGAGCCCACAGCGGGTGTAGATATCGAATTGCGACGCTCAATGTGGGAGTTTCTAAAGGAAATCAATGAGCAGGGTACGACAATTATCTTAACGACGCACTACCTGGAAGAGGCGGAAGCGCTATGCCGCAACATTGCGATTATTGATCAAGGGAAAATTCTGACAAATACCAGTAAGCAATCTTTATTACAGCAATTGCATCTGGAAACCTTTGTGCTAGAACTTGATAAACCCATGAGCACTGTTCCTTTGCTAGAGGGCTTTGAGGCAAGACTTAACGAAGAGGGCCTGCTAGAAGTTGATGTGCGCAGTGAGCAAAATATAAATGATCTTTTTTCCAAGTTGGACAGTTTGAGTATTCAGGTCAGGAGTATGCGTAACAAGGCAAACCGCTTAGAAGAGTTGTTTTTGGATTTGGTTGAGAACGCCAAAACGCAGGAGGAAGTGTAAGATGAATGCGCATCAGGTATGGGTCGCTTTCTTGACTATTGTGACCAAAGAGGTTCGTCGCTTTACTCGTATATGGGTACAAACATTGTTGCCACCGGCGATAATGATGGCTTTGTACTTCGTCATCTTTGGCAACTTGATTGGCCCGAGAATTGGTGACATGGACGGTTTTGACTACATGGACTTTATTGTTCCCGGCTTAATCATGATGTCAGTGATTACTAACTCCTATGCTAACGTAGTGTCCTCTTTTTTTAGCATGAAGTTTCAACATAGCATTGAAGAAATTCTGGTCTCACCTGTACCTAACTGGGTAGTCTTGTCCGGTTATGTGATGGGCGGTGTTGGTCGCGGTATATCTGTTGGTCTGATCGTGACACTACTGTCGCTGGGTTTTACCGATTTACGTGTTGAAAATATCGCCGTAACGGCCAGCATTGTTATTCTGACGGCTATCCTGTTCTCGATAGGCGGTTTTATCAATGCGATTTATGCGACAAAATTCGATGACATATCGATAGTGCCAACGTTTATATTGACGCCACTTACTTACTTGGGGGGTGTTTTTTATAGTATCAGTTTGTTGCCTGAGTTCTGGCAGGGGGTCTCCCAAATTAACCCTATACTGTATATGGTTAACGCTTTTCGCTATGGTATTCTTGGTGTAAGTGATGTCGATATTGGTATTTCATATTTGATGATTTGCGGATTTATCGTAATAGGCTTTTCTTATGCGCTTTACTTATTGAATCGCGGAAAAGGCATAAGAGCGTAATATGATTTTGCCTCTAAGCTAATATATAAGAATCAGTACATAGCGTAGTTTTTTCACTTTCAGAACTTAGGAGTAAAAAGTGACGGATGCTCATCAAAGCCAATTAGGTAAAGGGACTGAATACGATCAAAGCTATTCACCCGAGATACTTTTTCCCTTAGACCGAAAACAAAATCGTGAAAGTCTGAACCTGAGTGCTGATATTCCTTTTCATGGTGAAGACCGCTGGACCTGTTACGAGCTGTCCTGGCTTAACTCAAAAGGTAAGCCTCAGGCAGCGATCGCGTACTTTAGCATTCCATGTGATTCGCCATACATGATTGAATCGAAGTCTTTTAAGCTTTATTTGAACTCTTTCAACCACCTTTCTTTCAAAGATGCTTCGGCTGTAGAGCGATTGTTAAGTAAAGACTTAAGTGCTGCGGCCGGTGGAATCGTTTCTGTAGAGGTTCTTGCATTAAAAGATACAAGACATCATGTGGCAGAGAATTTATGCCAGGGAAGTTCAGCAGAAGAGTCTTTATATGCTAGCGCAGAGTGTATTGATGAAATAGATGCGGAAGACTTTGAATATCAGCCGAACCCTGAGCTACTCAAAACGGTGCCAGGTGGGGTTGAGGTGAACGAGACGCTCTACTCTGACTTGCTTCGCTCGAATTGTCCTGTGACGGGGCAACCAGACTGGGGGACTGTATTTATTCATTACGCGGGGCAGCAGATAGATCGCGAGAGCTTACTAAAATATATTGTATCTTTTAGGCAGTGTCAGGACTTTCATGAGCATTGTGTCGAGCGAATCTTTATTGATTTACTGCAATATTGCCATTGTGATTCTTTAAGTGTTTATGCGCGCTACACTCGCCGAGGTGGCTTGGATATCAACCCCTACCGCGCAACAGCAGATCTTAAGGCGAGAACGGAGAGCCTGAGAACTCCAAGGCAGTAACGAGCGTTATTGTGTTAGCTGTCTTTTAGTTTCTCAGTTGCTTTTTCAAGGGCATGGACGATAGCGTCTTTATTAGTGTCGTCTATTTTTCCGGTATCCAGATACATCGCAAACCCTTCAGCTTCATGCTCTATGAAGCTCTGACCGGCACCGATATCGCGTCTAAGGTCAACGATTTGATAAATCGGAACGGGTCTAGCGAAGCCTTTAACGGTAATCTCTCCCTTATCACGACACATAACCTTATCTTTTATCAGAGAGAAAGTTTCGTAAGAAACCAGGATTTCGCCTGGCTCTGATAGTGCTTCCAAGCGAGAAGCCAAGTTAACTTCCTTGCCGATAATGGTGTAGTCCATGCGGTTTTCAGCGCCAAAATTTCCTACAGTGCTGAAGCCCGTACTGATCCCAATCCGAATTTGCAGTGGCGTCTTGATTCCTTGGCTCTTCCACTTTTGACGCAGTATCTTCATGTGCTTACGCATCTCAATTGCCATGGAAACACAAGCCATCGTATCTTCTTTAGCGCCACGACTGGTTGGGTCACCAAAGAAAATCATAATACTGTCGCCAATAAACTTATCGATTGTGCCGCCGTATTTTAAGGCGATTTGCGACATTTCGTTGAAGTAGTTGTTCAGCAGCTCGGTCAAACCTTCGGGTTCCATTTCTTCCGACAGCTCTGTAAAACCTTTGATGTCAGAGAAGAAGATAGATAGACGCTTGCGCTGTGTTTCCAGGCGCACGTCACGTTCGCCGGTAAAAATTGACTGCCAGACTTGTGGAGATAGGTATTTAGCAAGCTTGTGAGAAAGCGATATAGACTGCTCTCTTTGTGTCTGAATCTGGTGCTTGGCCTTATGTAAGGCTTCGGCTTGTTGGTGGGTATAGTAAGCAGTAACCGAGACATAGACTGTAGCGCTAATACCGGCCACTAGATCGACAATCATTGGTGCGTGAGGCGCGAAGTCAAGGCCGAATATCATGGAGGAAATAATGGTGGAGGTAAGTAAGATTAGGTTGCCTTTGAGCCAGGTCGACATACCTCCAACGACGATGAAGCTAAAACTCGCCATGAGAATATTGAATATGGTTGCCGTCGGGCTGAAGTCAATTAGTACAATAATGACACCGACCAAAGCGCCATCTATTAGTAGTGTGTTCTCACGTGCTGCAGCGCTTTGCTCTAGCTTTAAATGTCTAATAACAAAGTAAAGAAGGTGTGGCCATAACATGGCCGCAGGAATAAACCAGATCAAGTAGTCGTGGAAATGTCCTTCAAGAACACCGACCGCCATCGTGATACTAGACGTCAAATAAGCCAAAACCCTGCCGTTGTATGCGGGCATGACTGACGGTGGCGTATCTATTTTGTCGGTGGAGTGTTGTGTCGCCTTATTCTGTGTTGACGATTTTTTATTAGATATTTTCAATGGGATCATTTTTTCATACATCTCTGATAAGCAGCAAAGGTTATCAGTTCCCTTATATATAGACAAATTTTGCTTACACTGTTTTAATTTCGTTCTTGGGAAATAGCGCTTGCACTAAGGTTTCGTGATCTAAATGTGGTTATATCATTATGTTCACCTGAAAAGAATAGTGCAGGTTAGGTAGCTTATATTAAAGCAGGAGATACGCGGGTATGAATGAGCATAAAACAATTGATGAGGCGGGCTCTCATGCGGTGTTGGAAATATTGAAGTCCAGGGTTTCTCATCCTCGCTTGAGTGCTCCAGCCCCAAGCCCTGATCAAATGGAAACTGTTTTTCAAGCAGCGCTTAGGACGCCTGACCATAAATGCTTAAAGCCATGGCGATTTCTTGTGATCGAAGGGGACTCGTTACATCGTCTGGGTGATTTGTTTTGTCAGGCTGCTGAAGCGAATGAGGGAAAGCTTAGTGAAGCGCAAGAAAATAAATACCGCTCAATGCCGCTTCGAGCGCCCAAGATCATCGTTGCTGTGTCCAAAAACATCGAACACCCTAAAGTACCTTTCGAAGAGCAGGTTGTGTCCTGCGGCGTTGCGGTGGGTTATATGTTGTTAGCGCTTCAGGCGCAGGGCTTTGGTGGTATTTGGCGTACCGGAGAAATGGCATTGAATGGCGACGTGAAGCAAGGCCTGGGTTTATCGCTCGAGGAGTCTATCGTGGGCTTCTTATATATTGGTACACCGCTTGCCGAAGCCAAAAAGTTAGCGCCTGTTGCTAGTAAGGATTACTTTGTCCCATGGTAGTGCTCGGCGATTTTCCTCTGACTATAAATTGGGTCAACCCAGGTGATATCTTCGCTTGTTCCCTCAAAAAACGGCAAATCTAAAAGGATAGGAATTGCCGATCTAAAAAACTCCATAAAACCATAAGTATTTGATTTTTAAGTATTAAAAAAATATTTATTGGTTGGCATCGCAATTGCTTTATCTAATCGTAGAAACTTTAT
>NZ_LWGG01001528.1:0-2193 GCF_001635365.1 Oleiphilus sp. HI0128
AGCCAAGCAGTGGCCAGAAGAGGCTTTATTACCGCTTATTCAATATACTCATGAGCAAAAAACCATGCTCGAAGAGCGTGTGAGCCACTTAAGGAATTTAGCGAGTTCGAGTAAGGACAAAAAGGTTCAGCAGGCTAAATTGAAAGAACTGATCGATAGAACGCATCAGCAAATTAGCGAAGTTGAGCAAATACATCAGAGCCTGAGTACACCGCCGCCAAGCAATGTGATTAGTATTCAGGATATTGCCATTCGCTAGAGGGCCGTTTACACTCCGCTTTTCTTGATACGCATCATAAAGAGCCCTAATCCAACGCATGCCTGAAACTGCCAGTTCCTCACCAAACACTTCTAACGCGCAAGCGATGCACTCTGTAGGTATCGTTGAGCCGAAAGTTGCACATTTTGACCAAGCGCTAAATCTGATCAGTGGCAAGACGCTGCAACAATATGAGCTTGTCTATGAAACTTACGGCGAGCTGAACGAAAACAGAACTAACGCAATATTGATCTGCCATGCCTTGAGCGGCGATCATCATGCCGCGGGTTTTCATTCGGAATCTGATAAGAAGCCTGGCTGGTGGGACTCGTGTATAGGCCCAGATAAGCCAATAGATACCAATCGCTTTTTTGTGGTGAGCCTGAATAACCTGGGTGGCTGCAGTGGTAGTACCGGGCCAAACACTATCAACCCTGAAACCGGTGAGCTCTATGGCCCAGACTTTCCTATTATTACTGTTGACGATTGGGTCGAAAGTCAAGCTCGCTTGGCTGACCGTTTAGACATTGACGTTTGGGCTGCGGTGGTCGGTGGGAGTCTAGGCGGTATGCAGGCTTTGGCGTGGTCGCTCAATTATCCCGAGCGTTTGAAACATGCGGTGGTTATTGCCTCAACACCTAAGCTGACTGCTCAAAATATTGCTTTTAATGAAATCTCTCGTAAAGCGATTACCTCTGACCCCGATTTTCATCAAGGTCACTATTACAGCCAAGATACCATACCGTCGAAAGGCTTGATGCTCGCTCGTATGATTGGTCATGTGACCTATCTGTCTGACGCCTCAATGGGTGAAAAGTTTGGTAGGGATCTAAAGGAAGAAGCCTTCAACTTTGGCTATGATGTTGAGTTTGAAGTCGAGAGCTACCTAAACTATCAAGGTGAGCGCTTCTCAAAAACCTTTGATGCCAATACTTATTTATTAATGACACGGGCTTTGGATTACTTTGACCCGGCTGAAAAAACAGAAGGTTCTCTTGAGAAAGCACTAGGCAAAGCCCAGTGTGGCTATTTTGTTGTTTCCTTTAGTACAGACTGGCGCTTTTCTCCCGAGCGTTCAGAGCGTTTGGTTGAAGCTATGACTAAAGCAGGTAAACGTGTCTGTTATGCAGAGGTAGACTCAGAATATGGACATGATGCGTTTTTAATTCCAACGGAGCGCTATATGGCTATCTTCTCAGCTTATATGAAGCGTATTGCTGAGGAGATAAAATAATGCGTGCCGACCTGAGACTGATAGAACCCTGGGTGAAAGAAAGCAGCCGTGTGCTCGATTTAGGTTGTGGTGATGGCACTTTACTGGCGCACTTACAGCAGGAAAAGAAGGTCCTTGGATATGGGCTAGAGATTGCGTCAGAGCAGATAACCCGATGCATTGAGAAGGGAGTTAATGTTATAGAGCATGATCTGGACAAAAGAGGCCTGTCTCAATTTGCCGATCAGCAGTTTGATACGGTGATTATGACGCAAGCTCTACAGGCAGTCCGGCGTCCGGATGTGATGCTTGATGAAATGATGCGTCTCGGAAATCAGGGAATTGTTACCTTTCCAAATTTTGGCTATTGGCGTTGCCGCCATTACCTTTTGTGGAATGGCAAAATGCCGATGTCGAAAACTTTGCCGCATACCTGGTATAACACACCGAACATCCACCTCTGCACCTTTAAGGACTTTGAAGCGCTTTGTGTTCAAAAAGGTATCAAGATCCTGAACCGCGAAGTGGTGGATGCAGAGTTTGAACAGAGTAGTTTTGCGCGCATGTGGCCAAATCTATTTGCCGAATTTGCGGTATACCGCATTAGTAAATAATTCACTTTTTCTGATCCAATAGGCTCAAGCGTATGAATTCAGCGATGATACGAACCTTAACAAGTTTAATTTTTTTGCTCACGACTTTTCTTTCTGTTGCAGCGAAT
>NZ_LWGG01001529.1:0-897 GCF_001635365.1 Oleiphilus sp. HI0128
ATTTTTGATATACTAAATGCATCTTTCGGAAATGGAAAATCGTCAACACTATATGGACCTCTGTTATTAGTGTGCTCTCCATTTACTTTAGCGGTACTGATATAAATAAATCTCTTTACCCCGACTTCTATCGATTGACGGACCAAATTGATGGTTCCCAATGTATTAACAGTTCGATAACTTTCCAGAAAATCAAAGCCCGTTTGGTTTAGAAAATGAGCTTTACCAGCAAGGTGAATTACAACATCGACACCCTGGAGGACCTTAGACCAATCAGTACTACCGTCTATATCACCTATAGATACCTCATCAACACTTCTCTCCTGCGCTTGCCTAACCGCCGCCACCAAGTCAAGCTTAGCACCTCGGACCTGAGAGCACATTGCTGTCCCTATGAATCCGCCAGCACCTGTCACTAACACCTTCACTTTTATCTTACTCCACTACTTAAACCAATCGACTTAAGAAATACATACGCCAATTAAACCAAGACGTATAATTCGCTATCGTTTTACTTTTGAGCGCTTTGCAAAAGCATTAAAAACATATCTCAGAAAATAGATGAACCGCATAGGCACTGGGATATGAGAAATCCTCATGTAAAGGAGAAATGTCTTAGGAACAACAACTAACTTATTCGCACTAATTTGTCCTTTTCTAATACGGTATTTAGTAAGATAACGAGATAAGCCATAGGATGAATGCCCCTTCGCCAACAAAGAAACCCATAATAGAAAATCTTGCCTAGCACGTACTTCGCTCAAACGAAATGTACCAACAAGTTTAGTATCCACCATACAGGTAGACATACCCATTTCAGTTTTACTCAAATGTTTGGGTAAATCGACGAGCGGGCTAACGTCAACAGCTCCTCGAGAGTCTTCCCCCTGTTCATCC
>NZ_LWGG01001530.1:0-982 GCF_001635365.1 Oleiphilus sp. HI0128
ATGCACCGTACCCTCTGCTGACGATACCAGGCTGATAGCCTCTTTCCTGAAGCGCTTGCACCAAGTATGCAACCAATGGTGACTTTCCAGTCCCGCCGAGCGTAATATTGCCAACCACTATAATGGGTAAACTGGAACGATATGAGGTCTTAAAACCTAAGCGGTATAGCCATGCCCGTATGACCAAAATAAGCATATAGATAAGTGACAGTGGTGCCAGCAGGTATAGCCAAGCAGCACCTTGGTACCAAGCATCGGTTATGCTCGTTGAAGCAGCACGTTGCTGATCCTGACTAGGCATCGTCCGCCAGGTTCATATTGTAAAGTTTGGCGTACTCACCATTTGCAGCCAGAAGTGATTGATGTGTTCCCTGCTCGATTACACGACCTTGGTCCATCACTACAATTTTATCTGCATTTTCTACAGTCGATAGGCGATGCGCGATCACAATTGTTGTACGTCCCTCCATCAATACCTCCAACTCACCTTGAATAGCTTTTTCTGACTCTGTATCCAGGGCTGAGGTCGCCTCATCGAGAATCAACACTGGCGCATCTTTCAGCAAGGCTCGTGCAATAGCGATACGTTGACGCTGCCCACCGGACAACGAGACACCGTTATCGCCAAGCTCTGTATCAAAGCCCAGGTCTTTATCCTCAATAAACGCTAATGCATTAGACTTTCTCGCAGCCTCTTGTACATCCTCGATCGAAGCACCTTCCAAGCCTCCATAGGCAATATTCTTGGTAAAGGTATCGTTGAACAAGGTCACCTGCTGAGTAACCAATGAAATCTGATCTCTAAGAGAACGCAAGGTATAGTCTTCGACTGGCACACCGTCTAAGGTAATGCTGCCAGATTGGGCTTCGTAAAAGCGTGGAATCAGGTTCGCCAGTGTCGACTTACCACTACCGGAGCGGCCGACCAAAGCAACGGTTTCACCAGGCTTGATCGATAAATCAATATTCTTCAGGATCGCTT
>NZ_LWGG01001531.1:0-1107 GCF_001635365.1 Oleiphilus sp. HI0128
GCTCGCGTTTTGGCATTGAGTTCATCCAAACGCTCATAATGCCGTTTTGGAATGACCAGGCAGTGTCCTTTAGTAAGAGGGTAGGCATCCATTAGAGCTAGAAAATGCTCATCCTCGTAAACAATACTGGCTTCTTCATTCCCAGATATAATTTGGCAAAATATACAGTCCTTCATTTTTTGCTCCGTCCATGAACGTGTTAGTGGAAGTTCTGAGAGTTGCCACTGTTTGAGATTTGTTCGCTTTGAACTCCGCTCCATTCTTCGGCATTTTCGACAGGGATGGTGTAGGACTCATCAGCCCATGCCCCTAAATCTATTTTCTGGCAGCGATCACTGCAAAAGGGGCGAAAAGGTGAGTCATCACTCCAGGCCACATCTTTTTTACAAGTAGGGCAGTTTACCTTTAGCTCATTACTTTTTGACTTACTCACTTGCTAGCTCCAAATAGGCTTGGTGTTGGCGAAGAACATTTTGTTTTAAGCTTGCTAAATCACGGTCATTACTGATCACATCATTTGCGCGCTCTAATTTATAATCTCTTGGGAGCTGCATATCAATAATTTTCTGAATTTGTTCAGTAGAATTTTGGTCTCTTTCACTTGCTCGTTGTAATTGGAGTTCAACAGGAACATCAATAAGTAATATTCGTGATACCAGTTCAGCTTGATCGGTCTCGAAAAGCAAAGGGGATACGAGGATTACATAAGGGCTGTCTGCACTGTTTAACTGCCTTTTGATTTCGCTTCGAATTATCGGGTGCAGTAAGCTTTCGAGCCATTGTTTTTGATCTTTCGATGAAAATATAATTTGGCGCAAGGCTGCTCTATCAAGCTCACCAGTATTGGTAAGTATATCGGTACCGAAGTGAGTAGCAATTTTGGAGAGTGCGGCAGTGCCAGGTTCAACAACTTCACGGGCGACAATATCGGCGTCAACAATACAGATACCCAATGCCTGGAATTCGTCTGACGCTGCAGTTTTTCCGCTGCCGATACCACCGGTTAAGCCAATAATAAGCTTCTGCTGTGCTTTGGAATTAGTATTCACTATGATGCTCACTATTCAGCGCTATGCTTGAAGGCTACCGAGCCAAAAGCGAACTAGC
>NZ_LWGG01001532.1:0-1562 GCF_001635365.1 Oleiphilus sp. HI0128
ATTCTGACTGATTAGAAAGTCAAAAATACCTGGGTCGATGTCGCCAGATCGGGTGCCCATTACAAGCCCTTCAAGTGGGGTCATGCCCATACTTGTATCAGCGCTTTTACCGTTTTTTATTGCCGCAACACTTGCGCCGTTACCCAGGTGAGCGGTAATAATGTTTAGCTCTGGCAATGACTTATTTATCGTTTCAGATGCACGCTTAGCAATATAGCGGTGACTGGTACCGTGAAAACCATAGCGGCGAACATTATGTTCAGAATAAAGCTTGTAGGGTAGTGCGTAAGTATAAGCTTTGGCTGGCATTGTTTGATGGAATGCCGTATCAAATACTGCAACTTGTGGGAGATTAGGGTGCAGCACTTGTAAGCTCTCGATACCCACTATATTGGCTGGATTATGCAATGGAGCAAGGGGGATGCAGGCTTTGATCTGCTCAAGTACTTGTTCGCTAATCACAACAGATTCGCTAAAGATATTACCGCCGTGAACAACTCTATGTCCGATGGCCTTGAGTTCTTCTTTGATTGGAAAGTGCCGAGCAAGTTTCTCTATTGCTGCTTGTAGGGCAAGCGCATGGCTGTTGCCAAGTTCCGAAGATAGGTTTAATAAGAGGGTTTCTTTCTCACCTGAGTGCTTAACAGTAAGTTTGCCTTCTGTCTGATTAAGCGACTCTGCCAAGCCTTCTGCGAGAAGGCTTGTTTCAGGGTGGGTTGAGTAGAGTGCAAACTTTAAAGATGAACTGCCACAATTGATAACAAGAATAAGGGAGTTAGCCATGCTAAATAAACGTTTCCTAAGTTTATTGGGGTGGCCTGAGTACTAATTCTCTGCAGAAATTTCCAAGGCCCTTCGAGATGATTCGAAATAGATCTCATTGATTTGTTTAGCATTTAACTCGAATTTGGCTAATGCTGTCCAGTCTAACTTTTGCCATTCAGACTGTTCAAAGGCAATTGTGGTGGATAGGGCAAGTCCGGCATTACCTTTTAATAGAGTGAGCGCATCATTTATTCCCGGTGCTAATGAAATATGAGAGACGATATCGCTTAGTGATTGATCAAAAAATGCATCAAGGCAAGAAAGCAGGCCGACGGTGTAAAACTGGTCTTTTAGGCTTGGTTCAATATATTCCGATAGCCTTTCACACATTAGTGCACGTACCAGCGCCATATAGTGCAGCGCTTCGGGCTTGTCGTCCAACTTGCTTAATGCCAGCAAGCTGGCCCAGCTCTTAATTTTATCTATGCCCAGTAAGGTGACAGCCTTGTGAATAGAGTCTATGGTGTTGCTTCGTTTAAAGGCGGCGGAGTTAATAAGCTTGAGTAGCTTGAAGCTTAGTGCCGGGTCTCGGGAAATGATGGAGGTTAAGCCATCCATATCAATCTCGGGTGCTTGAATTTCAGAAATTAGGTTAATTATTGTCATTTTTCCTGCAGCGATTTTCTTACCTTTAATTATCTCGGGCTTGGATAAAAAATAGCCTTGGAAGAGGTCGCAGCCAAGTTCGTGGCAGCGCTTAAATTGCTCAGGTGTTTCGATCTTTTCCGCCAGAAGAG
>NZ_LWGG01001533.1:0-1036 GCF_001635365.1 Oleiphilus sp. HI0128
CATTGGCGATTTCTTCATTTCCATATTGGAGTAGGCTTGCCCCTTGGAAGCAAAGTGCCATCTTTTCAACGATTCCTCTGGAGCGGTATTCTATATCCTTCTGATTAGAGAATTCTTGATGAAGATCATTTAGGGCTTCATCCATCAGTGAATGCTTACCTTCTACAGTATGCAATTCGGTCAGGAAGGCTTGTAGAGATTCAGGATTACGACGCGTGGCGCGAAGCATGTCCAGGCACTGGACGTTGCCACTACCTTCCCAAATGCTATTTACAGGAGACTCTCTGAATAGTCGGGGCATAATACTATCTTCCATTACGCCACTACCGCCAATGCACTCCATTGCTTCATAGGCGTGGCCGGGGGCCCGCTTGCAGATCCAGTATTTGCCGATAGCAGTTCCCATGCGCACTAAATGTTTTTCCTGCTCGTGTTCACTGCTTAAGTCGAGTGCCCTCGCCATGCGCATGCTTAAAGCCGTAGCTGCTTCGTGCTCAATAATCAGGTCGGCGAGTACATTTTGCATGAGTGGTTGTTTATCGAGTGTATTGCCAAACACCTTGCGTTGGCGGCAGTGATGAGTGATTTGGGAGATTGCCTGGCGCATCATGCCCGAGGTGCCAATCATGCAGTCAAAGCGGGTCATGGCAACCATCTCTAAAATTACCGATACACCTCGACCTTCTTCGCCGATCATCCACCCCATTGCTCCGCGTAGCTCAGTCTCACTGGAAGCATTGGAGACGTTCCCCATTTTATTTTTCAGGCGTTGTACTTGCATCGGATTCTTGCTGCCATCGGGTCGCCAGCGTGGCACCAAGAAGCAAGAAACACCCGAACTAGTTTGGGCGAGTACTAAAAATGCGTCTGACATGGGGGCTGACACAAAATATTTGTGCCCGATTAGTTCGTAAACCTGTCCGGGTCCCTGGGCACCCATTGCAAAGGCGCGCGTACTGTTTTGTCTAACATCGGAACCACCTTGTTTCTCGGTCATTGCCATACCTATTGTGAGGCCTGCCTTTTCTTCATGGCT
>NZ_LWGG01001534.1:0-1042 GCF_001635365.1 Oleiphilus sp. HI0128
TTTCTATCAAAGCGGTTTCGGTGTTATTAAGAACTTAAGCAAGGCGCAGCAATTGTATCAACAGGCTTGTAGGCAGAGACTTTCTGTTGCTTGTCAGGCTGGCGCTGCGCTGTAAACTTAGGCTCTTCTTGATAGGCATGGCTTGAGCTATAATGCTCAGTTCGCTCATTAGTTAAAATCCCTTTATGTCTTCTTCCTCATCAGAAAATCCCAACGCATTTACCGCTAACGGCCAGAATTATGAGCTTCAGCGTTATCCTGTTGAAAAGCGTAGTCAGTTGCGTGCCTGGGATGCTGCAGACAGCTACCTGCTTAATCTGGTTGATGACATGGCTGGAAGCTTCAAGCAGCTTTGTATCGTGCACGATAACTTTGGTGCTTTGACGATTCCTTTAATGAAATATAAGCCCCTCTGTTACGGCGACTCATGGATGTCATTAGAAGCAACGCGACAGAACCTCAAGAAGAATGCTGAAGCGAATGACGATAATGTGCTGGACTTTGAGTCGGGTCTTGAGTATCTCGTCAAACGAGAAGAGCGCCCAGACTTAATCATTGGTCGAGTACCTAAATCTAAAAGCCAGCTGGCTTATTTACTCGCTGAACTGAATAAGTGGGCACAAGAAGGCTGTACACTTTTACTTGCAGGTATGGATAAGCACTTAAGCAAAGGTCAGTATGAGTTGCTGGAGAAGTGCTTTGGCCCGGCGAGTTTTTTGCCAGGTGTAAAAAAAGCGCGAGTCTGGAGGGCAGAGGTTGATAAATCTCTGGCGTACGCTTCAGAGCAGAATATATTTGAACAGTGCAAGTCTGTCAGCGTTCCCGATTTTGAATTGAACTTGAAGGCTTTACCAAATGTCTTTAGCAATGATCATTTGGATATTGGCAGTCGCTTCTTTTTGGGGCATTACAAGTGCTTACCGGAGGTTTCACAAGTCGCTGATTTAGCCTGTGGGAATGGGGTACTTGGTTTAGCCTACTTACAGCGCTTTCCTAATGCCCAGATGTTTTTCTATGACGAGTCTTTTCAGGCGGTACAGTC
>NZ_LWGG01001535.1:0-997 GCF_001635365.1 Oleiphilus sp. HI0128
GGCAGTAGATGTAATTTTATAAGCCAATGATTGGAGATTAGGGCTGAGGATAACCTTGAGCGCGAGTGGCCCTTGCTTAAGATAGGTTACGCCTGATACTTGTCATTTCCGCGATTTAAAGTGAGCATGAACTCGCTTAACAAACTCCATATACTGACTTTCGTCGTGCAAATTCACTTCTTCTTCGATCGGCAATAAAGGGAACCTTTCCTTCAAGGCTGCCGCGAATAGGCCCATACCGCCTTGTTGGTGAATAGTGCTGTCACTCTGAAATATTTTGACGTTTCTGACTCCGCAGCTGGGTGAGTTTTTCATCAGAACAAAGCCATCTAAAGACCCAAAGCTATCAAGGGCCTCTTTGCAGCCTTCAAGTAATTGAGGGCCTAAGTTTATGCCTGTTAAGTCAGTGTCATCGTTATACCGTAGCGTTGGCCTGGAAGGGTTGCCGGTAAGTCGCATTTTGGGGCGGGGTATACCAAAACCGGCAGCGGCTTCAGGGCAGAATGTTTCAAAAGAGAAGTGTTTGCTCAATTCGTCTAAGCACAATGATGAGCGTTTATGCTTTCCGTCATAACGTACTTCAAATCCTGCAAGGCAGGCGCTTAGACCAATCTTAGGTTTTGATCCTGGCATTTTATATGATGCTTGTGACATGGTACCTGGTGCTTAGGGGAGCGAGTTTAGGCTTATTTTGAACTATTCGAAGGAGAATGAATATAGTATTTCTTATATCTAACAAATAACGATTGCCGTAGGCAGAGGGTTCCAGCCTTCGCTGGATCAACCCCGTACTAGCCCGCTTGCGAGCCATGGAAGGCTCTGCCTACAGAAGTCGGTTTACCTAGTGCCCGCGTAGGCAGAGGGTTCCGCCCCTCGCAGACTCTGCCCCATGCTACTCCTCATGCGAGCTGTGGAAGGCTTTGCCTACAGTTAGATGGGTTTAGCGACAAACCCTGTCCTGGTAGTAGTCATTGCTGTAGTTGCAGGACTTACATGC
>NZ_LWGG01001536.1:0-638 GCF_001635365.1 Oleiphilus sp. HI0128
AACCAAAGGCCGCGCTAATACTGTCACCCACCACTAGAATGCTTGCAAGATATCAAGCTGTTCTGAACCGGTATTGACCGACTTACATACATTATTGAGTTTCAGTAGGAGATTTTCTTGAGTGCTATTTTCAGGCATATTCAATCACAAAATAGTTGTCTAAACAGAATGGGGTTTGCGATGCACATGCAGCTAGGTCGTTATTTTATTATTGGCTGCCTGCTTCTACTAAGCAGCTTAACGTATGCGGCGGAAATAGAAAAACCGTTACCGGTAAAAAATACTGTTCCAGTTCAAAAGGCTGCAAGCATTCTAGTGGTGGGTGACAGTATTAGCGCGGCCTTTGGTTTGGATAAGAGTAAGGGCTGGGTAGCGCTGATGCAGCGTGAGCTGGGCGATAACTATCGCGTGATCAATGCAAGTATCAGCGGTGATACCACTACCGGTGGCCGTTATCGTTTAGGTAAGGCCTTATCAACTCATCAGCCCGTTATCGTCATTATTGAACTTGGCGGAAACGATGGTTTACGAGGAACCCCGGTTAGGCAGATTCGTAATAACCTAGAAGCGATGGCAGTGATGTCACAAGAGGCTGGAGCCCAAGTAATATTGCTAGGCATGCAGATACCGCCTAACTA
>NZ_LWGG01001537.1:0-825 GCF_001635365.1 Oleiphilus sp. HI0128
ACATATACACTTATATCCATAAGAATCTCATAAAAGGACTTACTATCACTATAGTATTGAATCGTGCCAAGCGCGAAAGATACTTTCTCTAAAGCGAAAAGGCTTAATTTTTTTGTATGTGATAAATCAATCCCTATATATTTTATTGCCCTTTAATCCTGATTTAAAAAGACCCGCAGCGTAATAATATGACATAATGTTCATGTCGACTCACAGTCACAAAACTAAGTCGAGTCAAGATAGAACAGCAACACAATAATATGTCAAAGGATTTGAAATGGGCTTAAAATCTTTTCTAAAAGATAAACTAGTATCAAAAGAACTAAACGTCCAACTCGATAAGATAGAAAAACCAGTTGGAACCCTTGGCTATGACCCATGGGGTTTTAACTCTGATACCAATAAGATTGTTTTTTCTTTATTCTCTGGCATTTACAACAAATACTTTCGCGTAGAGACTAGCGGGATTGAGCATACTCCCGATTCAGGGCCCGTACTAATTATCGCAAACCATAGTGGACAGCTTCCTATTGATGGAACACTTATCGGTTATGCAGTAGCAAACCGAGAAAATTCTCCTCGTTTACCTCGCGCAATGATTGAGCGCTTCTTTCCAACAGTTCCATTCCTTGGAAATTTTCTGAATCAGGTTGGTGCCGTATTAGGCGACCCTATAAATTGCGCAAAAATGCTTGAAAATGGTGAGGCTATTGTGGTTTTCCCGGAGGGAATACGAGGCTCAGGAAAGCTATACAAAGATCGCTATCAGCTTGCACGTTTCGGAAATGGCTTTGTGCACTTGGCAATGAAGCACACCACACCGAT
>NZ_LWGG01001538.1:0-9806 GCF_001635365.1 Oleiphilus sp. HI0128
CGTACTGCTTTGGGTAGGAATTTTTGCTTTCATATTTTCCAGAATCAAGTTGTCCTTCCCTGTCAATATATTCTCGAAACTACCTTTAATATTCGAGAATAATTTTTTTACCATAGTTACAGGGCTAGTTTTTCTGCCGCTCGCTGTTAAGTTTAACGCTGATTTTGGTATCAGCTTCAGGTATTCAGGTGAACAACTATCGCAATCCGGGGTGCTACCGCAAGTAATAACTCTGTATAAGAGTTTTTTTGTTGGTTTCGTAACGTATTGTTTTATTCTCTCATTGGGGAAAAGGGAGTTGGCGCCACTTTGTAGACTTAGCTTAGCATTGCATATGGTGAACTGGATACTATGTGCAAACGGTGCAGTAGATGTGGTTTGGATCTTTACTGCGCTTTTAATTGCTGCTAAAGGGAACAATGTTGATAAGTATTTACTGATTGGTAGCTCTGGTACTAACTTTTTTAAAACCATCAGTGTAGTGTTGCTCTCGGCTGCAGCTGTCACAGGAGTTGTGTTTTTTGGTTATGCTAACAAAATGGGTTTCGAGCAAGCCTACCTGATATTTAGAGATGAGTTTACAGGAAGGGTAGTTTATTACCTATACTATCGATTAGTTGTATTTACCTCTTCATTGGATCTGATATTGCAGCAGGGTTTTGATCTAAGAGCTAACCTCTTAGCTCTAGAATTAGAATTAGATATATTCGTTTACAGGTTAGGAAAAATTATAGGGTTCTTGTATCCAAGACCCGAGATTGAAGGTATTAATCGGCTAAATTATCTGAGCTTGTATAAATACCCTATTCAAGATAGGGCTGGAGCAACTCCAGGGCCCTTGGCAAGTTTTGGCTATATTCCAATGATGCCTCTGAATTTTGTATTATGTGGCTTTTATATTGCTGTCGTGAGAAATACCTATAAGAAAGTTTTTTGGTTGCCAAAAGGTTGTCAACCCTCAATGCTATCTTGTTTAATTTTCGTATTGATAGGTTATACATTTCTCCACAACCCAATTTCCGCGTTTACTAAGATTGGCCCAGAGCTTTTTAAAACGCTTTTTTTTATATACGTATTTGGGATGGCTCTAAGAAGGGCAAGGCGTGAAAATGAACGTGTTGTATAGTATACAGGTATTGAGGGGGTTAGCTTGTTTAGCAGTGGTCTTTTCACATGCCTTGGCGAAAGCGAAAAACTACCCTAGTCTTGAATTGCCTAGCGTTTTTGTTACAAACTACAGCTCGATAGTGCTCGGACATGCTGGAGTAGATTTATTTTTTGTATTAAGTGGGTTCATTATCTTTTGGGTGCACCATAAAGATTTTGGTGATAGAAATAGAATCCCAAAGTTTATTCTTTCTCGGTTAATTAGGGTCGTACCGATATACTGGATTCTCACCTTAGTTGGTGTTGTCACACTTTTACTATTTCCTCATTTATTTATTCACAGGTCAGAAGTCGAGATTCCTTGGGTGCTGGGTTCTTTGTTCTTTATTCCTGTGCCAACAAGCTATGGAGTGGTTTCGCCAGTTTTGGGAGTTGGTTGGACATTAAATTATGAAATGTATTTCTATTTAATGTTTGCATTGCTTCTATTTTTCAGAAAAGAAGCCCTTTATGTCTTGTTATTATTGTACTCTGTTCTAATACTACTTTTCTCTGACCCGACAATGCGTACAACATTGTCATACTCTGATTTAGTATTAAGCCCTATGGTGGTTGAGTTTTCGTTTGGTGTTTTTGCCGCTTGGTTATATATGAACCTTCAGTTGAAACTTATCCAGTATAGATATTTGTTTTTGATGGCTTCATTATCGCTTTATATATATTCCTTCTTGGATGTTCCTGTGACTTACTTCAACAGAACCTTATTGTGGGGTGGAGGAGGGTTCTTTATTGTATTATTTGCGTTGAGTATTGACTGGAAGCCAAAAAACTTGCTTGGGCTAGTGAGCGTCAGGTTAGGGGATGTTTCATATTCAGCGTACTTGTTGCAGGTTTTTACGCTGCCGTTCTTTACAAAGGTCTTTTTCTTTGTGGGGCTAGAGAATATTTTCGGGTTTTGGGTGTTTTCGATAGCGATTACAATACTGACGGTTTTTGCTAGTTATATTTTTTGGCTTTTGCTTGAAGAGCCAATTACTCGCAGCTTAAAGAAAAGATTTATCAGTTCCCAAAAAACATTATTATCCAAAACTAAATCAACATAGGAGTTATATATTTGAATGCCTGCGATTTACCAATGGTTTCTATAGTGACGCCAATGTATAACTCTAGAGAGTTCATTGATGAGACTATTCAATCGGTGTTTGATCAAACGTACTCCAACTGGGAAATGTTGCTAGTTGATGACTGTTCAAAGGATGGTAGTTTTGATTATATACGCGAAAAGTATAAAGGTGAATCCAGAATAACAGTAATCCAAAATCAAGTTAATAGCGGCGCTGGGGTATCTCGTAACAATGCCTTAGAAATATCAAAAGGTAGATATATAGCCTTTCTGGACTCTGACGATATCTGGGAGAAAGACAAGCTAAAGGTTCAAATAGAGTTTATGCAAGAGCATTCAGCCCCCATTTCACATACAAGCTTTAGCTTTATGGATGAACAGGGGGAAGACTCTCGAGGAGCTGTTGACGTTAGCCCGCTCGTCGATTTACCCAAACATTTGAGTAAAACTGAAATGGGTATGTCTACCTGTATGGTGGATACTAAACTTGTTGGTACATTTCGTTTGAGCGAAGTACGTGCTAGGCAAGATTTTCTATTATGGGTTTCTTTGTTGGCGAAGGGGCATTCATCCTATGGCTTATCTCGTTATCTTACTAAATACCGTATTAGAAAAGGACAAATTAGTGCGAATAAGTTAGTTGTTGTTCCTAAGACATTTCTCCTTTACATGAGGATTTCTCATATCCCAGTGCCTATGCGGTTCATCTATTTTCTGAGATATGTTTTTAATGCTTTTGCAAAGCGCTCAAAAGTAAAACGATAGCGAATTATACGTCTTGGTTTAATTGGCGTATGTATTTCTTAAGTCGATTGGTTTAAGTAGTGGAGTAAGATAAAAGTGAAGGTGTTAGTGACAGGTGCTGGCGGATTCATAGGGACAGCAATGTGCTCTCAGGTCCGAGGTGCTAAGCTTGACTTGGTGGCGGCGGTTAGGCAAGCGCAGGAGAGAAGTGTTGATGAGGTATCTATAGGTGATATAGACGGTAGTACTGATTGGTCTAAGGTCCTCCAGGGTGTCGATGTTGTAATTCACCTTGCTGGTAAAGCTCATTTTCTAAACCAAACGGGCTTTGATTTTCTGGAAAGTTATCGAACTGTTAATACATTGGGAACCATCAATTTGGTCCGTCAATCGATAGAAGTCGGGGTAAAGAGATTTATTTATATCAGTACCGCTAAAGTAAATGGAGAGCACACTAATAACAGAGGTCCATATAGTGTTGAAGATTTTCCATTTCCGAAAGATGCATTTAGTATATCAAAAATGGAAGCTGAATATGGGCTGAAAGAGCTAGCGTTGGCATCTTCAATGGAGTACGTAATTATTCGCCCCCCTTTAGTTTATGGGCCTGGCGTAAAAGCTAACTTTTCAGCAATGATGAAATTAGCAATGAAGAATGTTCCATTGCCTTTGGGGGCAATCGAAAATAAGCGAAGTTTAGTTAGTTTGCAAAACTTATCCGACTTAATTATGGTTTGTCTCAATAGTCCCAAAGCCGTGAATCAAACATTCTTTGTCAGTGATGAATTCGATATTTCCACTCCAGATCTTCTTCGTTCGCTTGTCTTGGCTACCGGAAAAGAATCCCGGATCTTGTATGTTCCCCCCTTAATTTTGAAAGCACTGGTTCGAATCCTCCGAAAAAAAGAGGTATATGATAGACTGTGTAGTTCTTTCCAAGTTGATATTTCTTATACTAAAAATACCTTAGACTGGACACCTCCGGTTTCGTTTCAAGATGGAATTTCTCGTTGTTTTGATAAGGCGTGTTGATTATGGTTATTCGTTTTTTTGATATTTTGTTCTCATTCTTTGGATTAGCTTTTGGGTTCCCTGTCTTATTGATATTAACGGTAATTGGCTTTTTTGACACTGGTTCTCCAATTTTTCGTCAGGAAAGAGTAGGTCGAAGGAAGAAACCTTTTACCTTGGTTAAATTCAGAACAATGAAAGTTGACACTGCTTCGGTCGCTACTCATTTGGCTAGTAGTGCATCAATCACGCCTTTCGGAAACTTCTTACGTAAAACAAAACTCGATGAACTTCCCCAACTATGGAATGTGCTAAAAGGTGAGATGAGCTTGGTTGGACCTCGTCCAGGTTTATTCAACCAAGAAGAATTAACTGCGGCTCGAGACGCTCAAGGTGTTTTTGATGTAAGGCCCGGAATTACTGGAGAAGCACAAGTCAATGAAATTGATATGTCTACACCTGTTAAGCTAGCGGAGGTTGATGCTAAAATGATCGGGGAGTTAAGTGTTGCTAACTATTTCAAGTTTATTGTAATGACAGTTACTGGTAGTGGGGCTGGAGATCGAGTACAGTTAAAGTAGTTTATTTTGTCGTACAATAGTGGTGAATAGTCGGTTTAGATCGGTATGTGTTTTTGGCCTTGGATATATCGATTCCTAACTTGCTCTATTGGGGGGTAAACGGGTCGGACGTGAGGGGGCCTCTTTCGTTGTTTTTGATACATCTTAACAAAGATGAAATACATGTTGTTGAACCTGAACTGAAGATGCTTGTTAAGTTTTTGTCATTTGAGAGCAAGCTTGGAAGCGGTCAAAGCTGAAATCTAATCCTTGATCAAAGGCGGTTATGTCCCAGGCTGGTGCAGTGTTGAACATGTAAGCTGTGCTACCCACCATTCTTCATGGAAAATGGTATTGCTTTGTTCAGTTAAATAAACACTTTCTCGATTGTCTAAGCTCTATCTACGATGTTACTCATAATAATTTAAGTGTTACTACTTTTCGCTGATACAGCGTATAAGTAGCGAATCGCATTAGCAGATTTTTAAAGAGAGAAACCATGAAAATAGCAATAGCAGGGACTGGCTACGTAGGCCTTTCAAATGCCATGTTACTTGCGCAGCATAATGAAGTTGTGGCGCTGGATATAGAGGAGCAAAAAGTTGCTTTGTTGAATGACAAAAAATCACCCATTGTTGATTCAGAAATCGAAGATTTTCTGCTGAATAAAGAGCTGAACTTTAGGGCGTCTTTGGATAAGAAAGCCACTTATGTTGGTGCCGATTATGTTGTGATTGCTACTCCGACTGATTATGATACGGAAACCAATTACTTTAATACCTCATCTGTTGAATCAGTTATTCGAGACGTTCTTGAAATTAACCCCAGCGCCATGATGATTATTAAGTCTACGGTACCTGTTGGCTTTACCAAACGCGTTCGTAGCGAGTTTGATACAGACAATATCGTTTTCTCTCCTGAGTTTCTTCGAGAAGGGAAGGCGCTACATGACAACCTATACCCATCACGAATTATTGTTGGCTCACAAAGTGAACTGGCAAAGACATTTGCAGCGTTGCTCGCTCAAGGAGCAGTCAAGGAAGATATCGATACGCTATTTATTGATTCAACAGAAGCAGAAGCGGTTAAATTATTTTCTAACACTTATCTCGCTATGCGTGTTTCGTATTTTAATGAGCTGGATAGCTATGCAGAATCCCATGGATTGGATACTCAACAGATTATCCAATAAATTGCAAAAGGGGTCGGTGACAACTAATAATCATTCGCATTACTTGCCCTACACCTAAAAGATCGTGTGTAGTTGCCTCCAACTTGTATGCAACGGGCTTTGACTTTCTGCTCTAGTTGGGCTGAATGAGTAATCAGCAGACATAATCAGCAGACGTATTGTGTTGGTGTTATTCCTTTGTTCCTTTGTTCCTTTGTTCCTTTGTTCCTTTGTTCCTTTGTTCCTGAAGTTTTTTAGCGCCTTCTATTAGCTCTCTTGTTTCTTTATGGGAACGGTCACAAAACTGTTCAAAGTCAGTAAGCAGCTTAGTTTTCGGCCAAACACCGGAGTCAGGTGTCAGTTGTCCAACTTTCAGCTGGTAGTCTGCAAGTATTTTTATGTACTGCTGTCTTTCGTCCTGCGAAATAACGATGGGGGGAAGGCCTGACTTTAGCAGAGGAATGTTTGCAATTAATCGCGCAAGGCGTCCGTTTCCGTCCCAGAAGGGGTGGATATGTACAAAGCCCATGTGAATCTTCGCGTAGGCTTTGATTCCGTCCTTAAGGTTGAGAGTTTGCTTGCATAATGAGTTGAGCTCTTCAATAAAAAGAGCCATTAACTTTTCTGTATGTAAGGGGTGGGCATATTCGATAAATACTTGTTGGTTTTTCTTATTAACTGCATAGGTACCGTTCATTTCAACTTTCCAGGCTCCATTCGGTTTATAAATGTCGGTGACGCGGTCTGTTTGAATAGCTAAATGAAGTTGGAAGCAGCTTTCTGCTGTAAAGGCTTGGTTAAGGTTTTGGTAAATCAATTCGATAGCACTAGCGTGGCCATATATTTCCTGGTGCTCTTTGAGTGGTTTACCTGAAATGGTTAAGCCCTCGTCCAATATAAACTTTGTATCACCTAAGCTTAAAGTATTGCCTTCTAGTGCCGTTGAGGTATGAGTCCAGAGGTTTCTAATCTGCTTGAGTGTAGATATCTGAATATCTGTATCTAGTCCCTGCAAAAACTGAAGCATATTGGGCGTCGTTTGGTGTGCAGCAAGACTATATCGTGTACCTTTACGACTGCCAGTTTTAATAAGCAGGCCTTGCTCACTTAATTCATTAAGCCAACGGCGTATCGTTCGATCTGAAGGAGGGCTAAGCTTGAGTGTTGGTTTATTTATCAATTCAAGAATATCAGACAGCGCGAAAGATTCAGGGGCTTGCTTAAGCAGCTGGAGGAGCATTGACGGGTCTAGTTTCTCGGTCATAACTGAGCCTGTATTCTAATATATAGGACATAACTCTATTTAATATGTCCGATAAAGTAAAGCAAAAGGGGTCGGTGACACATAATAATCATTCGCATTACTCAGCTTGAAAAGACCTTGGCTTAGGTCGATAATCACGTGTAACTATCAAGGAAGATAGAGGAAACTGAAATGCCAAGGAAGCCGAGAATGTATATGGCAGGAGTGCCGTGCCATGTAATCCAACGGGGAAACAATCGGGAAGCGTGTTTCTTTTCAGATCAAGATAATCAGTTTTATCTGGAATGCTTACAAGAAGCGTGTGAACGCTATGATGTAAGTTGTCATGCTTATGTCTTGATGACGAATCACACTCATCTTTTGTTGACACCTTCATGCACTGACGGTGTCTCTAAAGTGATGCAGTCACTTGGGCGGCGCTATGTACAATACATCAATAAGACATATCGGCGATGCGGTACATTGTGGGAGAGTCGTCATAAAGCAAGCTTGATCGATGCTGAAGGGTATTTACTCAAGTGTTATCGGTATATAGAGCTAAACCCGGTTATGGCTAATATGGTCGAGCATCCGGCTGATTACCGATGGTCTAGCTATCGGTGCAATGCATATGGTGAAAGAAGTCCGTTAATTAGTGCGCATGAGGTATATGCTCAGTTGGCACATGATACGCAGAGCCGTCTCGTTCGCTATCGAGAGTTATTTAACGTTGCGTTGTCGAAGGGCGTCATACATGAGATTCGTACTTCAGCCAGTTTCTCGATGCCTTTGGGGGATGATCGTTTTAAGGCACAAATCGAAGAAAATCTTAAGAGATCAATTGGCTATTCAAAGATAGGGCGACCTCTCAAGTGCGAATGATTACTAATTGTCACCGACCCCTTTTATACCATAATACAAAGATTGACAATGCTTGTATTTTTGCCTAGCATGAAATTTATAAATTTTTACTCTTGGAGGCCATTATGCATGTGTCCCTGACTGCCGAGCTAGAGTCTCGCGTTAAAGCCAAAGTTGAAAGTGGCTTATACAATAATGCCAGCGAAGTGATTCGTGAAGCATTGCGCTTTATGGATACGCACGAGGACTGGATCCACGAAGTGAAATTGGCTCGTTTACGCGAGCAACTGAAAGTTGGCACTGGCCAGCTAGATAGCGGTGAAGGTATTTCTATTAAATCAAAATCCTCTTTAGGTTCATTGTTCAATGATATTATGGCTTAAGTTTCATGCCAACACGCCACCTTGTTATAGCCCCTGCTGCGAAAACTGATTTAAAAAACATCTATCAGTACGGGTTGCGGCAATGGGGGAAAACCCAGTCTGATAGCTACCTTGAAAATATAAAAGAACACTTTTGGACTCTCACTGAACAAGCCATGATAGGAGTTGATCGCTCTGAACTTCTAGCTGGCACCAGAAGCCTACCTATTGCGAGCCATACCCTGTTTTATAGGGTTACAGGCGATACGGTGGAGATTATTCGTGTATTACATCGTCGCCAAGATCCTCAGCGGCACCTGACATAGTTCAATACTTAGCTGACAACGGGGTCAGACTCGATTGAAACCATCCTGTTGGAATCTAGCGCGAGCGTTGTGATATTCTTCCCTTAACTTAATTGATAAGGACATCACATGAAAATCCTACACCACGGAGCGGTGAATGGCGTAACGGGTTCGTGTCACGAGCTTCGCATTTCTGATAAAAACAGTTCTGAACAACAAGGTATTCTGATTGATTGCGGATTGTTTCAAGGGGCCGAGACCTCTGGGCAGTCGAGTGAAAGCCAGCTTGAAATCGACTTCCCAGTTTCTCATATTAAAGCGCTTGTCGTGACCCATGTTCATATCGATCATGTCGGGCGCATTCCTTATCTTCTCGCTGCTGGCTTTGATGGGCCGATATACTGTTCTGAGCCGTCGGCTGTGCTTTTACCGCTGGTACTGGAAGATGCGGTGAAGATTGGTTTCACCCGTAATAAACAGATGATCCGACAATTTATGTCGGTGCTTAAGCAGCGTATTGTGCCGCTCAAATATGGTGATTTGTATTCAGTCTTTGAAGGTTTAGATATTTGCTTACAGCCAGCAGGTCATATTCTTGGCTCTGCTTATGTTGAGTGTCGTGTGAGTCAAGAGGGTGAAGTGCATCGGCTTGTCTTTTCGGGTGATTTAGGCGCTCCTCACTCTCCTTTGTTAGCCGCGCCGAAGCCTCCTGAAGCATGTGATACCTTGGTGATTGAAAGCACTTATGGCGATAAGAATCATGAAGATCGACGCTCTCGTCGGCAGCGACTTAAGGCAGTGATCGAGAGTGCTGTTCAAGACAGAGGTGTGGTCTTGATTCCTGCGTTCAGTATCGGCCGCACTCAGGAGCTATTGTATGAACTTGAGTCATTGATCTATGAGCTTAAAGATAAAGCCGATCAGGGGGCGCTGAATTGGGCTGAGCTTGAAGTGATAGTCGACTCACCTTTGGCCAACGACTTTACTGATACCTACCGACAACTAAAACCTTTTTGGGATGCAGAGGCTCAAAGTCGGGTAGCCGTGGGTCGACACCCTCTGTCATTTGAAAATTTACTCACGATAGATGATCATCAAACTCACCTCGACACAGTGAATTATTTAGCAAAGACGGCTCGCCCAGCCATTGTGATCGCCGCTAGCGGTATGTGTGCTGGTGGACGTATTGTTAATTATTTAAAAGCCTTAATTGAAGATAAGCGTACTGATATTCTGTTTGTAGGTTATCAAGCTGAGGGAACTGCAGGGCGAGATATTCAAACTTACGGGACACGAAATGGCTATGTCGAGCTAGAGGG
>NZ_LWGG01001539.1:0-903 GCF_001635365.1 Oleiphilus sp. HI0128
CTGCAGAGAAAGAAGTATTTAAGCCGCTTGAAGAAAACAAAGTCAAAATGTATGTCTGTGGGATGACGGTGTATGACTATTGCCATATCGGTCATGCTCGCGTGCTGGTCAGCTTTGACGTGATTACGCGTTACTTGCGCCACTCTGGCTACGACGTTACGTATATCCGAAATATCACCGATGTAGATGACAAGATCTTCGCCCGAGCGGCGGAGAATGGAGAGGCCTACGATGCTTTAACGCAGCGCTTTATCGATGCGATGCATGAGGATGAAGCGGCGTTGTCGGTGAAGTCTCCAGACCAGGAGCCGAGAGCGACGGCGCATATCCAGGAAATTATCGATATGATTCAACGTCTGATCGACAACGAGCATGCTTATGCTGCCGACAATGGCGATGTCTATTATGCGATCGATAAGTTTGAAACCTACGGTAAGCTAAGCAAGCGTAATACCGAAGAGCTGTTGGCGGGTGCGCGTATCGATGTTGAAAAGCATAAGCGTAATCCACTGGATTTTGTTTTGTGGAAAGCGGCAAAAGAAGGCGAGGCTAGCTGGGAATCCCCGTGGGGGAATGGTCGCCCTGGCTGGCATATTGAATGCTCAGCCATGTCGACTTGCTGTTTGGGTGATACCTTTGATATTCATGGGGGCGGGCCAGACTTAAAATTCCCACATCATGAAAATGAAATTGCCCAGTCTGAAGGTGCAACCGGTCAGAAGTATGTGAACTACTGGATGCATGCAGGCGCTGTTCGTGTAAACAAAGAAAAGATGTCTAAATCTTTGGGTAACTTCTTCACCATTCGCGAAGTCTTGGAAAAGTATCCGGCTGAAGTGATTCGTTACTTCCTAGTGTCTAGCCACTATCGTAGTCAGGTTGATTATTCCGAAGATAACCTGG
>NZ_LWGG01001540.1:0-874 GCF_001635365.1 Oleiphilus sp. HI0128
ACTTGCCTGGGAAGATAGAGCTTAAGCTGCTCGAATAGGACTTCTCAGGCGATTAAATGAATATCGCGCAGCGGTAAGAGCCGCTTCATTGCGCGCAGGCGTTCGAAGAGGCGCTTTGTACAGTAAGTAGGAAATCTGATGACCGATGAAAAAAACGGTAAGGGCGGAGATAACGGTAAATTACTTTACTGCTCCTTTTGTGGCAAAAGTCAGCATGAAGTGAGAAAACTGATTGCAGGCCCATCTGTCTTTATCTGTGATGAATGTGTAGACCTCTGTAACGATATTATTCGTGAAGAGGTGCAGGAGACAGCTTCTGAGGAAGCTAGTGATAGACTACCTGTACCGCAAGAAATTAAAGAAACGCTTGACGACTATGTGATTGGGCAGGAGAGAGCTAAAGTAGTTCTTTCTGTTGCTGTTTATAACCATTATAAGCGTCTGAAGTTCGACAATGCTAAGTCTGATATTGAGCTGGGCAAGAGTAATATCTTGCTGATTGGCCCAACGGGTAGTGGTAAAACGCTATTGGCCGAGACGCTAGCGCGCTTATTGAATGTTCCATTTACGATTGCTGATGCAACCACGCTGACAGAAGCCGGTTACGTTGGTGAAGACGTCGAGAACATTATTCAGAAGCTTCTGCAAAAGTGCGATTACGACGTAGAGAAAGCGCAGCGCGGAATTGTTTATATTGATGAAATCGACAAGATTTCTCGTAAGTCTGATAACCCTTCAATTACACGAGATGTGTCAGGTGAAGGTGTGCAACAGGCTTTGCTTAAGTTGATCGAAGGTACGGTTGCTTCGGTTCCTCCTCAGGGTGGACGTAAGCATCCTCAGCAAGAATTCTTGCAGGTTGATACAACTAATA
>NZ_LWGG01001541.1:0-831 GCF_001635365.1 Oleiphilus sp. HI0128
AGAGCAGAGTATTAAAAGAAAAACACCTCAAGCTAGTATTAAAAATGGAAGGTGGTCATGAGTTGTTTGACGCGATTCAATTTAATAGTCCATGGGTAAGTCAGCACTTGCCTGAAATGGCTAGAGTGGTCTTTAAACCGGGAATAAACGAGTTTCGAGGGCGAGTAAGTGTTCAATATATTATTGAGTATTTAGAGCCAGNTTCATGATTATTATCGTAAAAGCAGGCGTTCTTTCTTTGGAATAGAGCTTCGAATTTCTCTTTTACCAATCTATTGCCTATACTTTTTCCATATTTCTTGGACGAAAGAACGAGTGCTATGAAGCAGGAAAGTAAGAAAGTTGTTGGCCCTTCAATGAAGCGAAGAGATCCAAGAACGGAACAAATCACCAAAGAACTATCAGAAGATCTTTCAACTAATAAGCATACTCAGCACCAGGATGACTGTGCTAGAGCTGAACGAAGTGCACATGTAGGTCCCAGAAATAGAGTCTTCAGCAGTTTGATCTTTAAAATGAGCTTGGGCCTTGTTCTGTTTATCGCAGCAGTTGTAGCCGCCAGCTATTTTGTGACTCAGACAAAAGGCAAGCAGGTCATTTCCGAGCAGGCTGAAAAGCTAAATCGAGAGATTGGCCAGAATATTGTTTTAAAGCTGCAACAACGCCTTGTTGCGACTGAGACATTGACCACGACTTTAGCAAAACTCGGTGTCTCGCTTTCCAAAGATGTTGCTACATTTAAAGATTTATTGCCAAAGGTTATTGATCAAGCGGGAATGTCAAAGCTTGTTGCCGGTGGTGGTGTTTGGCCCGAACCCAATCAGTTCAAAG
>NZ_LWGG01001542.1:0-741 GCF_001635365.1 Oleiphilus sp. HI0128
CTCGGTACCACCTGAGCCAGACTGAATATCGAGATATGCGTTGTTTTCATCCATCTCGCCAGAAAACATTCTTCGAAACTCTAGCGTTTCAAGCTTTTCACTTAGCGTGCCAAGCTCATCTTCAACAGCAGAAACCGTTTCTTCATCTTGCTCTTCCACAGCCATATCCAGCAGCTCCTGAGCGTCCACCAGACCAACGTCGAGATTTTCTATGGTTGCTACAACAGCTTCTAGATTAGAGCGTTCTTTGCCAAGCGCTTGCGCGTTGTCCGGATCATCCCAGACACTAGGCAATTCTAATTCACGTTCAACTTCTACAAGTCGCTCTTTTTTTACATCAAAGTCAAAGATACCCCCTAAGCGTTTGCACACGCTCAGACATATCTTTTATTTGCTGCACTAGCGGGTTTACTTCCAACATCTATTGACTCACATTCCTTAAAACTGAAAAAAGCGAAATAACACACTTAATAAAGCGCGCCATTCTACCGCTAAGCTAAAACCGCTCCAACCAATTTTTCATTTCTTTCGCAGTTTCCGGCCAGCTTGGCTCTAATAAAATCTCATGCAACGCCTTTGGAACGATTTTTCTTTGCTTATTAGTCATCTCTAAACGATCAAATAAGTGTTCACTCACCCAGGGCTCAACGAGTTCATCGCCTTCTCCGTGCCATATAGCGATGGGCGTTTTGATTTGCGAAGCCTGCTTGCGTAGCTTAGTAACTGCCGATAAATACTCTG
>NZ_LWGG01001543.1:0-834 GCF_001635365.1 Oleiphilus sp. HI0128
GTAAGAACGCGAACTATACTGTGGAAATCGTGTTCTTAGCAATGACTTTTTGGAGAACTATCGGTGTACTTATCAAGCCCAGAAGACAATGAAGTTTTGTTTGAGTCAATCGCGCAAGATTTGATTCAAACCGGCTGCTCTATCAATGAAGGGGCGATCCCTCAGGCTTTGGCTGATGCTTTGGCGCAGGAAGTAAAAGGCTTAGCTTCAGAGAAATTCAAGAAAGCCGGAATAGGGCGTGAGCAAGACTTTGTGAGGAACGAGACGGTTCGCTCTGATGAAATCGCTTGGATCTCAGAAGAGACGGAGGCGGGTAAGGCTTGGCTTGAATGGGCGTCTCAATTGCAGTCTTATATGAACAGGCGCTTATACTTAGGCTTGTTTTCGTTCGAAAGTCATTTTGCGCATTACAGTGCGGGTGATTTTTATCAGCGCCACTTGGATGCCTTTAAGGGGCAGTCAAATCGAACACTCACTTTGGTCGCCTATTTTAATAAAGACTGGACGCAAGAGGATGGCGGTGAGTTAGTTGTATACAAGGATCAGGATGATCAAGAAGGGCAAAAAGTGCTTCCTAGCTTCGCGACACTGGTGGTCTTTCTTAGTGAAGAGTTTCCGCATGAAGTGCTGCCAGCTAAAAAGGATCGCTACTCGATTGCGGGTTGGTTTCGGGTGAATACTTCTTCGGCGGACCGGGTTGACCCGCCGGAGTAAAACGAAATGAGAGAAAAGTAAAGAAAGGGGACGGAGGGATTATTAATTGACCAGCAGACAAACTTCTCCGTAAACCCAAACTCTGATACTTTCAATGATTCTTAATCCATACGCAAAAAG
>NZ_LWGG01001544.1:0-713 GCF_001635365.1 Oleiphilus sp. HI0128
TAATACTTAAACCTTGACTAAAAGCCTCACCTTCGCCCGACAACACTACTTCAGGATCAGCAGCTAATGGGTTAGTATCAATTGCGGTAACAAATATTGAATTTGGCTGAGCAGTCAACTCAGGCACTTTACTATAAGGCCTAGTTCGAAATGCTGTCCAGACGCCAGATTCAACCAGATTCGATACGACTTGTTCACGAGTAAGACTTCCAAGATCTGAAGCGGAGTATTTTGCAAACTCTACTTTTTCATCACCAGATTTCTCGATTACAATCGACTGGAATACGCGCTTTTCGCCACGATTTACTTCAATAACCGTCCCGCTAGCTGGTGCAGTAAATTTCACACCTTCGGTTTTCTTATCTTCAAAAAGAAGTTGTCCCTTAGCTACCTTGTCACCAACCTGAACAGACATGGTTGGCTTCATACCAACATAGTCAAATCCAACTATAGCAACCTTGCTAATGGAATTTCCTTGGGTGATGCTTTGTTCGGGAGAACCGGATATTGGAAGATCGAGGCCTTTTTTAATATTGACCATTAATCCTGCCTTCTCATCAGAATTTGTGAATTTTCCGCCACGTTAGAATTTGTTCTGTTGAGTGCCATACAGTTAAAGCATTACCACTCGATTGCGGCGAACCTAAAATCGTGGACAATTATAGTGAGCCATTTAACATATTGCTACACTACGCACCAAAATTTACTTATAT
>NZ_LWGG01001545.1:0-1405 GCF_001635365.1 Oleiphilus sp. HI0128
GATTTTGCCTGCAGCCTCTGCAAGGTATTGGGTCAAGAGCCTCGATATGATGCTTTTGGCGTCCTCTTGTTTTGCAATTCTCTGTTGTTATATCGGCTTACTCTTGTCATACCATGCTGGCTGGCCAACCGGGCCGGCGATCATACTGACACTTGGTATGCTCTACGTCTTGTCGTTTTCATTAGGACTTAATGGTAGCCTTTTATCTCGACTTGCCAAACCCAAACATCTCAGCGCATAACTCGTAAATATAGGTAATTTAAATATGAAGTCCTGGTTTAAATCGATCGAAAACGATGCTGAAGGCACCTCCTATCCCTTAGATAAAGTATTAAACGAACTAAACTTCTCTGAAGAGGGTTTAATACCCGTAATAGCCCAGGACCATGAGACGAGAGAGGTGCTAATGTTTGCCTGGATGAATCGCGAGTCATTAAAAGAAACTCTCGAAACCTCCAAGATGTGCTATTGGTCCCGTTCGCGAAAGTCTTTATGGCGCAAAGGAGAAAGCTCTGGCCACTGGCAAAGCCTGGTATCGATGAGAACGGATTGCGACGGTGATGTACTACTAGCCCTGGTCACACAAGATGAAGCAGCTTGTCACACTCATCGTAGAAGTTGCTTCTACCTGAAGTTTGAGCAAGGCGAGGTGGTCATCGCCTCATAAGCTTTCTGCTTTCTGCTTTCTTCGTTTACATCAGTGCTGATACAAATTACTTAAGTGGTCGTATTTATCCAGGATTTCTTGATAGCGACCACTTGATTTAATTTCTGACAAACCACGATCAAAGTCATCTCTGACCAGCTTATCTCGGAATAAAAACGGGTAATGACTTGGTTTAAATAAGGGGTGAAATCTGACCTTTTGACTAAAGCGCTGCTTTGCCAAGCGAGAGTAGCGATCTCCCTGATTTGCCTTATACCAATAATATCCAAAAATACTCTTATCCATCACGATAAAATCAAGCTCTCTGATAAAGAGTAGATTTATCTGAAAATCTTGTTTTGGAACTTCTTGATAATGCCGGTTTGTGCGTGCCATCACAGCATATTCTTTACCCAGAAAGTCTTTCGCTTTTTGAAAACCTACAACCGTTTTATCTTGAAGAAAAGACATAGATATATCTTCAGGGTAGTTCTTGGATGCCAGACTTATTGCGTAGTTTTGAAATGTCACCACGGCTTGGGACAAATAACCACTCTTAACAACATTGGCCTTTGCATTCATCACGGCATCTAACTGCGCATCATCAAACAACTTATATGCTCGCTCAAATGGCACATAAACCGGACGTATATCATAACGCTCAGGATCGAGGCTCGCTCGCAATATATCTAACTCGATGCCTGAGTCAGTTTCTTTAATCACCCAAGGAGGAATTGACATGCTAATGCCAATCTCAAA
>NZ_LWGG01001546.1:0-952 GCF_001635365.1 Oleiphilus sp. HI0128
GACTTTTGAAAAAAAGGCGAAAGAACTCAATCAACTTGCGTCTGATAACTCCGCACTCTCGCAGATTACCGGAGCAATTAATGACAACTGGAAAACTATATATAAAGGTCGCCACCTTGGTGAAGCTGAACTTAGCTTTCCTGTTGGTGACGTAGATGAAATTCTGCGCCTTATACAATTACAATTTATGCCAGATGCCACAGGCAATAAGGTAAATACTAACCGTCTTAGTGACGGCCAAAAATCCCTTGTTTATTTTGCTTTGACAAAGGCTCTTTTTGATATCGATGCCGCAACTCGAAAGGCTGTTGTCAGTCGCGAGGTTTCGAATTTCGATGAAGATAAAATGAAGCTGCCAATCTTTAGCTTGATCGCGCTTGAAGAACCTGAAAATCACTTGTCCCCTCACTATTTGGGGAGAATTATAAGCTTGGTAAAAGACTATGGTTCAAATGAACTATGCCAGTCCGTTGTTGCTACGCACTCTGCATCTTTGGTGGGGAGGATTGAGCCCCAACAAATTCGTCACTTCAGGCTGGACAATGAGGAAGTTTGTTCACGTGTTCAGAAGTTAGAACTTCCTAAAGAAGGGGATGAGCAAGCAAAATATATCCGTGAGGCAGTAAAAGCCTATCCTGAAATATATTTCTCAAAGCTCGTCATACTTGGAGAAGGTGATAGCGAGCAAGTTATTCTCCCCAAACTATTGGAGCACTATGGTAAAGATATAGATTCGCATTCGATTTCTGTAGTTCCATTGGGTGGGCGACATGTAAATCATTTTTGGCGTTTGCTTAACTCTCTTAAAATACCATTTGTAACATTGCTTGATTTTGATATAGACCGAAATGGTGGCGGCTTTGGCCGTATGAAGTATGCCATCGAACAACTTAGTAGTTTTAATCCTAACCTAGAGTATTTGCATTCGAAGGTGCTCACATATATTCCAAAC
>NZ_LWGG01001547.1:0-885 GCF_001635365.1 Oleiphilus sp. HI0128
GACTTGTTTGAATCAATACCCCCTGTTTCAATTAATTGGTCGGAGCGTTTTGTCGATGATGGCGATAAAACGCTTGTTGTTGAACATGGCTGGCTACCGAGATCGTCTTATCAAATCTCTCCTCATGGGGCCAATGCACGCAGCCACACTCAGTTTGACTCTGGCGTTGATTATGTTGAGCGCATAGGTCGACGCGATTTAGAGCACTGCAAAGCTCGCGCTCAACACTTCTTGAGGCCTAAAAAGGTTGATATCGCAGGCCTTACTCAAAAGCCTTTTTGTTTATTGCCACTCCAAGGAGGAGAGGACTATAACCTGAAGTTTTCTGATTCTGGTTTTGAGAGCTTGTATGGGCAGAAGGGCGCCAACGATTTATTGGCTCAGGCGCTAATTGATCGGAGTTATGCGGAAGCGCAAGGTGTGAACATTATCGTGACTGAGCATCCTGCTAAAAAATGCCGCTTATCTAATGCTCCGACGTTACCAAAGGGTGTGACATTTATCGAGGCTAAGAAAGGTATCCGTAGTATTGATTTAGCCGCGCATAAAAATTGTGTTGGGGTCGTATCGGTTAACTCTAACTTGGTTCATGAGGCAATGGTCTTAGGCAAGCCTGTTTGTTCTTATGGGCGTTTGATGTACAAGAGTGATGATAAGCCAATGTTTTCGTCAATTGCAGATATGCTGACATGTGGCGAACAAGACCTCAGCCTGGCTGATCAGTATTTAGCGCTATTATTTTTAAGTCAGTGGGAACTCACTGACTTAATGGACCCTATAATTGTGCAGACTTTATTAAACAGCATGGGGAAGGTTTTCCCTTGGGAGTTACGTCGAGGTATTTAACATTGGCTAATGTAAAAGAATATTCTTTTTTACCAGCTT
>NZ_LWGG01001548.1:0-710 GCF_001635365.1 Oleiphilus sp. HI0128
TGCGCATCATTAATTCGTGTAGTGTACATAATAGCAACGATACTTAAGCCAGAGACTATGTAGGCACTCATATACAGACTTGAATACGCGCGTATCGACCAATTCATTCGGGCGGCGATCATTGTTATAGCGATGAGAGGGCAAACTATAAACAGACGAATACAGGTTGTGACGACGTAGACAGACTCGGGGAGCGTGTAGATATCTAGTAAAGCAAATAAGAAAAAAATGAATAATGCGGCAACTCCAATTGCAGGAATTCGTTCTAGTAAGCGTTGGTGTCGATATTCCCTGAACTCACTTTCAAGTGACTGAGAAAACTTTATGAAGGGGAAGCGACGCTTGTTTGCATATTCGAGCTGAAGCTCTTCAACGCTTTTTTCGTAATGGCTTGTCATCGTTATTATTGGTCTTTTAAGCGATTAGAGTGAAGCGTTCTATGTTAGTTGGTGTGCAGAACGATGCCAAGTAAGGTCACCGCTCAAATGGGAGAAATGTGATTTGCGTGTTACGAGCGTATGATAACTTTACTTTCATCACTTTCTCTGAGGTAACTGGGTGAGAAACGAAGCTGGATTTGAGTACCTTGGATACCCTCTTGAGAGCTCTTAACAACTAGCTCACCGTTCAAGTGCCGACTGCGTTCTTGAATGATGGCCAGGCCATAATGATTTAACTTTTCTGGGTTGCTGGACAGCCCTACTCCATCG
>NZ_LWGG01001549.1:0-49223 GCF_001635365.1 Oleiphilus sp. HI0128
TGGTGAATAGTATTACGATTGCCCAGATAATGGCTCTGCCTGCTGATGAGGCTGGGGTTTGTTCTACTTCAATGGCAGCCGGTAAGAACTGGTACAGTTCTTTATGCGAGACTGACTGATCTTTATGAAGGAAAGCAAACAGCCCTTTCTTTGTTTTTTCTTCAGAGACATCACCCACAGGGAGTTGAATTGAGGAGCTCATTCCACACCTCCATCTGTTTCACTTTCCATCTGATTAGCTGTGGATGTTTTCGGCTTGGAGACTATCTTCGCCTTAGGTAAATTCATCGCTAGTTTATTCGTGGGCTTAGCTGTTTTACCTTCGTCTTTTTTGACCTCGCGAATGCTAGGAATATGACTTTGATGGCTATGTAGCTTGGCATAGTAGCCATTCAGCTCGAGCAATTCATCATGGCTTCCGCTTTCAACAATTCGCCCGGTTTCAATGACGATAATTCTGTCTGCTGCACGAACGGTTGATAGACGATGAGCGATAATAAATACCGTTCTGTCTTTGCATATCGAGCGCATATTGTCTTGAATGATACGCTCAGACTCATAATCCAAGGCACTGGTCGCTTCATCAAAGATCAGAATGCGGGGGTTGGTAATGAGCGCTCTGGCAATAGCGATACGTTGCTTTTGCCCTCCTGATAATGAAGCGCCTTGCTCGCCCACCACGGTGTCGTAACCTTCTGGAAGTTGTAGAATGAATTCATGTGCACCTGCTAAGGTTGCGGCTTCGATCACTCTATCCATGCTCATGCTTGGGTCTGCCAAGGCGATATTGTCTTTGACTGAACGGTTAAATAGAACGTTTTCTTGAAGCACCACGCCTATCTGTCTGCGTAGCCATGCCGGGTCAACCTGTGCGACATCGACACCATCAACCAGCACTCTGCCTGACTCGGGCACATATAGCCTTTGCACGAGTTTGGTTAAGGTACTTTTGCCTGAACCTGAGCGACCAACAATGCCTATCACTTCTCCGGGCGAAACTTCCAAGCTTAAATCTTTGAGTATTTCAGGTCGATCTGGCTGATAGCGGAAGGTAATATGTTCTAGTGACACCTTGCCTTTCAAGTCAGGCAGCGTTGTTCTGTTTGGGTTATGACCAGGTTCTGCCGGCGTATTAAGAATATCCCCCAAGCGCTCTAATGAAATGCCTGCTTGCTGGAAGTCTTGCCAGAGTTGAACGAGCCTCAGAATCGGTGCACTGACTCGGCCTGCGAGCATATTGAATGCGATCAACTGCCCGACACTCAAGGAGCCTGCAATCACCAGTGTTGCACCCACCCAAAGGATTAATACTGTAACTGCCTTGTTAATAAAGCCCGCCGTTTGGCTGGCGATATTGCCTAAGTTCATCGCCTTGAAAGAGGACGACACATAAGCAGCTAGTTGCTCTTCCCATCGACGTTGCATTTGTGGCTCAACTGCCATGGACTTGAGTGTTTCAACACCTGAAATGGACTCGACCAAGAAAGCCTGGTTCTCTGCTCCGTGTTTGAACTTTTCGTTTAGGCGGTTTCTAAGAACTGGCGTGATTGTCGCCGATAGAATCACATAGAGGGGAATCGAACCTAACACTATCCATGTGAGGGGCGGGCTGTAGTAGTACATCACCACAAAAAAGATCACGGTAAAAAGGATATCGATAATCAGCGTTAAAGCAGAGCCAGTAATAAACTCACGAATGGTATCCAACTCTCGAACTCTGGCTACAGTATTCCCCACTTGCCGTGCATTAAAGAATGATATGGATAGACGCAAGAGATGGTTATATAACTGCGACCCTAAGGTCACATCAACCCGATTGGTGGTATGCGAGAAGACGTAGGTTCGAAGGCCATTCAAAATCACATCGAATAAGGAAACGACGATTAAACCGAAGCACAATACATCGAGCGTAGTTAAGCCCTGATGGACGAGTACTTTGTCGATAATCACCTGAAAGAACAACGGCGTAATTAGTGCAAATAACTGAATAAAGAAGGAGGCAACCAAGACCTGCATCAAGATCTTTTTGTACTTGATAATAGCGGGGATAAACCAGGAAATATCAAATTTACCGTTCATACCTGGCAGGAGTGAACGTCGAGTAATTAGAATAATTCTGCCATTCCAATAATCTTCGAATTCACTAAGAGTGAAGACTTGTGGTTTTTCAGAACCAGGCACTTGAACAAGAACCTTTTCATCTGCGACTTTGGCAAGAATAAAGTACTCACCATTTTTACTCAGGCCTATCGCAGGTAAGGCCATCTTTTCTAACTTAGCGATGTCTGCTTTTGTTAGTGAGGCTTTAAGTTTTAGGTGTCTAGCAGCACGAACGATATCTTTATCATTCAGACAAGAGGCCGAGTTTTTAGCTTCGGATGAAGGTTCATTAGTACCAAAGTAATGACGAATCTGCTCTGGATCTGCAGCGACTTGGTGATAACGTGCTATTGATACCAGGCAAGCTAAGCCCGTATCAACGGATGAAGACTTTCCAGCCTCATTTGAAGCATGACTAGACACAACGATTTCCTTATCGGCGGCATTCAATCTCTTCACATATTAATAAAAAGACAAAACACCAAACAGTTGTACCTACAACCTTCCAACAAAAAATCTTAAAAGAAGTCTTTAACCATTCCCAGGCGTACAGCATTCGATGCTAGCCGAGGGTTACTCGCAGCCCATTCGTAGTTGATGATGTAGTCTTTATCTTTTAAGCCCGGGCACTGGGCGTTTAGGTCGACGTGGCTTTCTGGGAACATTTGAAAGATCCAGAGGCATTCGTTCTTTTGCTTATAACGAAACCAGAGTACGACATCGCCTTTACGAGAAGAGTCATTGTAAGTGCGAAACTTCAGGCGACTGGATGTCCGGAAGCTGACATCCTCAACTCTAAGGCCCTGATCATCGAAGTAAAAGCCACCGTTTTTGAGGTAAACCGGCGTTAAGGCAATAGTTATGATGACCATGGCGCCAAGCCAGGCGCTGCGGATTAGGTTCTTTTTAGTTATTTTCATTATCGATAAGACTAAACGTTGTTATTGTGCCTTTAAGCGTAGCAACGATTAGCCTATGTCGCAATATTCCGCCTACTCTTCAGCAAAACATGAGTAGGTTTCAAAGGCTTCGAAGTGATCTTTGGGGATCGAATACAATAAGCTGGCGAGGTCATCGCAGCGGTTGATCCAGTCGCTACCTACTTTTTTGGCCGCATCTCGCATAGACCATTGCAAAGCCTTCAACTTATCCAGCACAGTTTCTAGCAGTAGCGCGACAACCTCAAGCTCTTCACACTCTCTAGCATTATGCTCAACCTCCAAGCAATCGGCCGCCTCACTGAGCCAACGCCGAACCTCTGAATCCCATAAACCTGAATTACGGTAGAGTTCCTCCAGGCCTTTGATGATCAACATGGAACGCTCTGTCTGTGCAATACTTTGCACCTCTCGCATCCCTACAGCACATTGCTTTGCAAGTTCCAACCAATGCACCATAAAACGCTGCTGCACCACCAAGTAACGCGATAGTTTGGGCATAAACTCTATGGGGATAACTTGAGCAAGGCCCTGGGCATTCTTACGCAGCATCTCGACGACAGCATGACATATATCACGATCAACCGCCTCTGATTCAGCCTGAATTAAAGGAATTAACTGAGAAGGCCCATAACCTCTCGGACGCAATTTTTTTCGATAGGCTTCATCAAGCATAACAGCAAGACCAACAACCTGAGCATCGAGACTATGCTTATCTCCGATAATGCCTTGCGGCCAGCCTGAACCGTCTTTACGTTCTTTATGCTCTTTGACTGCACGCCCTACCCGCTCGGACAGATTAGGTATATTTTCAAGAAACTCGCCCCCCAAAGACAACTGCTGCACATACATTTGTCGCTTTTCGCTATCGGGAAGCTTGTCAAAAATGGCAGCAATATCAGGGTCAATATTCAAGAAGCCTGCATCATGCATTTGTGTTGCGGTGAAGACAACTTCCATATCTTCATCATTGAGTCCAAGCTCAAGCGCAATGAGTATTGCAAAACCGGTAGCACTTTGAGTTGAATTAAAACGGGGCGATAAGCGATCTGCAAAAACTGTCAGCTTTTGAGATAGCAGTGGATAAGCACTGATTAAACCACACTGTCGAACCAGTTCCTTGGTTAAATCCATGCGATCCAAGCCCTTCAAGACCTTATTCTGTGCCTTACGAATCGAGTCAAACAATTCACTAGGTGATACGGTACTCGCCAAGCTAACTTGCAGTTCTATGGGAAGTTCCAGCTGAAAGCGCGCAATCTTATTGGCAACGTCTTCAGTGAGGTAGGTTCCTTTGGGTACAACTGTTGCCCCACGGTTATTACATATGTCTTGCGTCGTTAAAACCGGGTTATATTTATTAATTTCTACCAAGTGATCAGCATAAGGGTTCCGCTCTGAATACTGGTCCATATTAATAACGCTCCATTCAAGTCGTGCCACCCGCTTGGCAGGTGTATCTACAGCCAAAAGATAAATATATATTTATCACATTTTTAAACTTTAAGCATTTGAAAAATATAATTTTTTCAAATTCTATTAGTATTATTTAGATCATTTTAGGTCAAAACAGGCCAAATTGATTAATACTCATACAACACAGCACTAAATACAGGTCTTCGTTTTGCGTAGCGAAGAGCATACAAACCTAATTTTAATTCTGGAAACGGATATATAGACTATAGAGAAATCGAAAGATTATGCCCTAAAAACAGCTAACAACTGTATATCAAGAACATAGAGCTAGAAATATTGTCTGTCAGGTAAGTCGTATTAGCTAATACCCTGCGACAACTCTCATCCATGTTGAAATAGTAAGATAGATGCTAAAACGGATATTGCCAAGGCGTACGTTTGAAATAGTTTAGAAATTTTTAGGGCAGGATAAGGGTGCACCATAGCGCACCCTTTTGGAACATTTTTACTCTGCTGGCGCTGAGTAGGCTACATCAAGTTCTCGTGCAGCTTTAACATCATCCAGACGACGAACAGGTTGCGTATAAGGCGCACCTTTTACTGTTTCTGGTGTGTCTTCCGCTTCCTTCTGAATCGCTGCCATCGCCTTAACAAAGCCTTCTAGCTCGTCAATAGACTCTGTCTCGGTTGGTTCAATCAGCAAACACTCTGGTACCAACAAGGGGAAGTAAGTGGTCGGAGCATGGTAGCCGTAATCGAGTAAACGCTTGGCAAAGTCCATCGCCGTGACACCCAGACCTTTCGCTTGTTTGTTCATCGTCACAATAAACTCATGCGTGGCTCGACGCTCAGGATAGGCCAATTCAAAACCGGCATCAGCCATCAACTTAGCCATGTAGTTTGCACTCAAGGTTGAAAACTCACCAACTCGATGCAAGCCTTCTCGGCCAAGTAGTACTGCGTAAATGTAGGCTCGAAGAATAATCCCGGCATTACCCATGAAGGTACTTAGGCGACCGATGGAATCTACATTATCTGCTTGGGTCACCCAATGATAATTCTTAACGCCGTCTGCTTGCGCCTGACAACCCGCCATTGGCGTAGGCAGGTATGGTAGTAAACGCTCACCTACAGCAACTGGGCCAGACCCTGGTCCACCGCCACCGTGAGGTGTTGCAAAGGTCTTGTGCAAGTTCATATGCAGCACGTCAAAACCCATATCGCCCGGGCGTACTTTACCCAAGATCGCGTTCAGGTTCGCACCATCGTAATAAAGCAAACCGCCCGCGTCATGAACCGTCTTGGCAATCTCTTCGATCTGTCTTTCGAACACGCCGCAGGTCGAAGGGTTAGTCATCATGATCCCGGCTGTTTGTGGGCCAACTGCTTCTTTAAGCGCTTCCAGGTCAACATCACCGCCTGACTTTACAGGGATCTCTTTTACCTTATAACCACACATTACCGCTGTAGCAGGGTTTGTCCCATGAGCTGCTTCTGGAACGATAATTTCAGTTCTTCCAAAATCTTCACGTGCTTCGTGATAGGCTTTGATCATCGCAACACCGGCGAATTCACCTTGTGCACCGGCCATAGGGCTTAGTGATACACCCGCCATACCCGTCACTTCTTTAAGTACTTCCTGAAGCTCATAGACACATGACAAGTAACCTTGGCTATGCGACTCAGGCGCTAAAGGGTGACGAGATATAAAACCCGGCAAACTCGCTGCACGCTGCGCACCTTTTGGGTTGTACTTCATCGTACAAGAGCCCAAGGGATAGAACTGAGTATCTATCGAGAAATTCTTGCGAGACAAGTTAGTAAAGTGTCTCACAGTTTGTAATTCAGATACCTCTGGCATAAGCGCCGGCTTTTGACGTAGCAATTCCTGAGGAATCGTGGTCGCCTGGCTATCGGCTTTAGGAGGTAATTGCGCCGAAGCTGTTCTGCCCTGACTACCGTTTTCAAAAATCAACATTAGGCTTCTCCTCCTGCTAGCGCCCGGCTTAACGCGTTAGCGAATAAGTCCAGGTCGGCATCATTTTTCACTTCAGTCACACACACTAGAATACAGTTCTTCAAAGCATCAAAGTGTTGCTCAAGACCATAGCCCGCTAACACGCCCTGCTCAGCCATGCTTTCAAGTACTGCATCAGCATCGTTATCGACCTGTACAACCAGTTCATGGAAGAAGGCTTCGCCATTCAGCACTGACACTCCGTCAATTGCTTCAAGCTTAGCGCGCAATTTTTGAGTATTTTGATGACAAGCCATCGCTACCTGAGAAAGGCCCTTGTAGCCCATCAAAGACATATAAATCGTTGCTGCTGTAACCGCCAAGCCTTGGTTGGTACATATATTGGAAGTCGCTTTAGAACGGCGAATATGCTGCTCGCGTGCCTGTAAGGTCAGGGTAAAACCTTCTTTACCTTCCAGATCGACAGTACGACCAATAATACGTCCTGGCATTTGGCGAACCAGCTTTTCTTTACAACAGATAAAGCCAAAATACGGGCCACCCGATGCCATAGGAATACCCAATGGCTGACCTTCACCCACGGCGATATCGGCACCCTTATCTCCCCATTCACCAGGAGGCGTTAATAGCGCTAAAGCTGTCGGATTAACGACGCCAATAACCAACATGCCATTTGCCTGGCCCCAGTTGGTTAAAGCATTCACATCTTCCAACGAGCCAAAGAAGTTTGGCTGAGGAATTATCAAAGCGGCATAGTCTTGGCCAGCAAAGCTTTCTAACGCTGCACTATCAACGGCAAGCGCTTTATCGTCCATTGGCAATACATCAATGGAAATTCCCTGGTTGCTAACAATGTCATCAACCACTTGCTGGTATAGAGGATGTACGGTACCTGCGATCAGAGCCTTTTTGCTCTTGGACTTTCTGTTGGCACGAATCGCCATCAACACGGCTTCAGCTAGGCCCGATGCTCCGTCATACAAGGAAGCATTAGACATATCCATCGCCGTAAGCTGGCACATCATGCTTTGGTATTCATAGATTAGCTGCAAAGTCCCTTGGCTTGCCTCTGCCTGGTAAGGTGTATAGGCAGTCAGGAACTCACCACGCATCGTCACATCCCACACAGCAGCAGGAATATGATGTTCGTAGGCACCGGCACCAATAAAACATAGCGCACCTTCGTCTAATTGAGCACGCTCGCTCATTAGCCGCATCATTTCCATTTCGCCTAAACCTTCAGGCACACCATTCAGTGGTTTGGCTCGTAAGTGAGCTGGAATTTCATCAAACAGGTCATCGACTTTGTCGACACCAATAACATCCAACATCTTCTGGATATCGTGTTCCGTATGAGGAATAAAAGGCATTACACACCCTCTTTGCAGCGAGTTCCCAAAGCATTCACTCAGGAACTTAAAAAATAAAAACCTTTGCCGACTTGCTTCACCGAAATTGCACGATCTAAACAAGTATCACAAAGGTCTGAAATAATTAGCTGGCAAATGCTATCAGTTACCAGCTGAAACACTAAGTTTCTTAGTGCTCTTCTGCTTCACAAATTTCTTTGTATTCGTCAGCAGACAATAAGCCTTCAAGCTCTTGAGGATCAGAGATCTTCAATTTGAAGAACCAGCCATCATCATAAGGATCGCTGTTAACCGTTTCAGGCGAATCTTCCAAGCCTTCATTGGTTTCTAGAACCGTTCCACCAACAGGAGAAAAGATATCAGATGCTGCTTTAACTGACTCGACAACACCGGCTTCTTCACCTGCTTCAATGACTGCATCAACTTCAGGTAATTCAACAAATACCACGTCGCCCAGTAGGTCCTGTGCATGATCAGTAATACCTATAGTAACGGTTTCGCCATCTTCTTCCAGACGAACCCACTCATGGCTAGATAGATACTTCAATTCTCCAGGGATAAGACTCATGTTTTGCAATCCTCAAACTAAATAACAATTAAATCAAATACTAAAATAGTGAATAAATTTATTCTGGCAAGTTCCTGCTACATTTAAGCAACAAGCACGAGCTTTTTACTCGAATACTTTTTTACCATTACGAACAAAAGGCGGGCGCACCACTCTAACGGGCACCTGCTTTCCACGCATATCGACAGCACAACTATCTCCCGTCGCAGCAGGTACTCGCGCCAAGGCAACCGAGTAGCCAAGTGTAGGTGAAAAGCTACCGCTAGTAATTTCACCTTCGCCAACACCTTCAACAATTACTTTCTGATGGCCACGTAATACACCGCGTTGCTCAAGCACCAAGCCTACCAATTTGCTCGATACGCCCTGCTCTTTCTGCGCAAGTAGCGCTGCTTTCCCAATGAAGTCCCTGTCTTCTGAGAAAGATACTGTCCAGCCCATAGCAGACTGAAGCGGCGTTACAGACTCATCCATATCGGAGCCATATAGGTTCATACCTGCCTCAAGACGCAGTGTGTCTCGGGCACCCAGGCCACATGGTTTAACACCCGCTTCAACCAAAGCTTTCCAAAAGTCAGCAACAGCATCGCTTGGCACCATGACTTCCAAACCGTCTTCACCGGTATAGCCGGTGCGACAGAACATCCAATCGCCAGCTTCCAAGCCTTGGAACACTTTTAAACTATCGATAAGCTCGGCATTATCAGGAGAAGCCTGCTTAATGTTCTGTATAGCTTCGGGGCCTTGAATGGCCACCATGGCTAACTCGGGGCGCTCAATCAATTCCACATCAAATTTTTCAGCCTGCTTGTTCATCCAAGCCAGGTCTTTTTCTCGCGTACCGCAATTAACCACTAGGCGATAGTCTTTAGGCATACGATAAGCAATCAGGTCGTCGATCACACCACCCTTCTCATCCAACATGCCACTATAGAGTGCTTTGCCTGTTTCTTGCAGCTTGTCGACATCGTTCGCTAACAAATAACGAAGATAGTCACGAGAGTCTTTACCCTGTACATCAACAATTGTCATGTGCGACACATCGAACATACCCGCGCTTTGGCGCACAATTTTATGCTCTTCAATTTGAGAGCCATAATGCAAAGGCATGTCCCAGCCACCAAAATCTACTATCTTGGCACCGGAATCCTGATGCACCTCATATAATGCGGTTTTTGAGCCCAAGAGCATTCTCCGAGAAGTTAGGAATAAATAGAGTAAAATTAGAGCGGCATTTTACCTGATTGACTGGGGAAAAAACCACCAATTATTTTATAAGGCATAAATAGCGACGATTCGCTGACTATAAAAGAAAGTATTGCAGGGAAGGCAAAACCTTTTCAAAATCACAAAATGCATGATCACCACCGGCCTGAACCCAGAGTTTAGCCTTAGGCAGACATGCTAAAGCCTGTGCGAAATCCAAGACCTCATCTCCGGTTTGCGTCATGATATAAACATTATCCGAACTGACCAACGAAGCATTCTGCTTAGGGCTTAGTTCCAAAGACTTTAACTCATCCATATGTGAAGGTAATACAGTGTAGGTTTCGCCAGAGTAGTAGTTAGTATTCTCACCTAGATAATCAACGAGCAGTTCGTAAGGCTTTAAAGCAGGGTTGATCAAAACTGCCTTCAGAGAGGAGCCCGGCAAAGAGTACCTCTCAAGCAAGTGCATACTGTAATAAGCACCAAGCGAGCTACCAATGAATCCGAGCAGATTCTGTACACCAATGCTTTCAATCAGCTTGTCTACCAGAGCAATCGCTTCGCGTGGCGATGGGGGGAGTTTTGGAATTTCTAAACGAAGCCCAGGGCATTGTCGCTCAAAATAAGCCTTGCATAACTGGGCTTTGTGAGACTGTGGTGAACTATTGAAACCATGTAAATAAATAACAGACTTCAATAGCCATTACTCTCGAGATCTAAATTAAACTGAAAATCTTCAGCTCTTGAAACTTTTGACTCTAAACGACCGTCGTCAAATAACTTTAGCCATCGGTAACCAGGCGCTATCGCTTCTACACCAAAATCATGGGACTTCGGAGTAAATTGAATACAGGTTGAAGGCGTCGCCAGCAGCTGAACACCTTTACGCGTTTCAGAAAACTCTTGATGAATATGCCCCCAGAGTACCGCTCTGACATTGTCATAGCGGTCAACGATATCGAAAAACTGATCTCGATTATGCAAACCAATCTTATCCAGCCAGGTACTGCCGATATCAACCGGATGGTGATGAAAGCTAATTAAGGTATGAAGATCGGGGCGTTCAGACAAGCACCGCTCTAGAAAGGCTAAATCATCATCTCGTAACATGCCATGTACGGCACCTGTTACAGACGAATCTAATAAAATAATTTGCCAATTGCCAACACGTAGCAAGCGCTCCGTCTCGACCCCGTGACCCAAGGCCTCAGCCATAATGCCACGGTCATCATGATTCCCAGAGAACCAACGGCTGGGAGCGTTAAAGCCTTCAATTTGAGTTTGGAAGTAGTGATAGGCTTCAAGACTTGCATCCTGTGCAATATCGCCCGTCGCCAAAACGTAATCCGGGCTTGGACAAAAGCTCGCAGCTATATCAGCTTCAACTTTATCAAGCACCGCAACAAGGCTTTCGCGTGTCACCACACCAAGCAAGTCACTTTCAGCATCCTTTGTGAGGTGGCAATCACTTATTTGAAGGAGGTTAATCACAGCGCCCCCTGCACTGACATGACTCGACATTTTCGTTCGGCTCTTTCTGTTATCTAAATCGCTGATCTGACAATCTCAATTCCAATTTGACCCGGCACACTGAGACTCACTCCTTCAGAGAACCGATCTGCAATACGCTTTATCCATAGATTCACTAAACTTTTCGCAGATTAACTAGATAAGTTAGCTCAATATTGCAGTTTGGAAATGATGATGACGCTTTGTTTTAGTGTTTTCATACTAAGGTATGAATTTTTTGTTACGCGCGTCTCAGATATTAGCGTTAATAAAGACAAACAGTCTGATAAGACTTTCACACTTTCTGATGGGTAAACGGACTCTCGTCGCAACATCCATAAGAAATACAGAAATTCAGCCATTCCGTCAGAAAAGTATTCATCTGACTTTTTTCATCGGGCAAGTGCATTTTTTGATTTGGGTAGATATTTACACCCTGAGCTAACTGGCGGCCATCGCGAGCTATCACTTCAGCGACACCCGCATCATGATATAAACGCACCGTAAGCTTGGGGTTGTTCACCCACTTCCCTGCCGCTGCGGTTTGTTCAAGCAAAAAAGTATCGGTATATTTACAAGACTCAACAAGCGTCATATGTACTTGCCCAACGTAAGACATGCCGTTATGTAAGCTGAAGCGAATCCGTTCAACATCGCCCATCATTCGAATCAAACGAATTAGGCGGTTATAGTTGCTTTCAAAGGTCGCGCCAAGCTGAACCAAGTCGGGGACATACTTTTTACGCATTAAAATAATACTCTCCCCTTAGTCTAGCGCCACTGCTCTCGCAAGCGTTCCCGGTTTAAGGCCAGCCATTGAAGCCCCATAATAGCGGCAGCATTGTTAATGGTGCCATTTTCGACCAATTTATAAGCTGCTTCAAAGTCTAGGCAGTGTACCTTGATATCTTCATCTTCTTCAGCAAGACCAAACACGCCACCAACACCTTGAACACTGACTTTAGCACAGTAGAGATAGACCTTCTCTGTAGTGCCGCCCGGCGAGACCAAGTATTCACAAATTTTTTCAAGTTCGCCTAATTCCAGGCGCGCCTCCTCTTGCGCTTCTCTGCGTGCAACATTCTCCGGGTGCTCGCCCTCATCATTCATCCCTGCAACCAACTCCAGCAACCAGGGTGATTGATCCTCGAGTATTGCGCCCGGCCTGAATTGTTCCAGCAGCACAACTTTGTCTTCCATTGGGTCGTAGGGAATAACGCAAGTGGCATCACCCCGAATAAACAATTCACGACTGACTTCCCGGCTCCAGCCACCATCAAACAAGCGATGTTTCAGGGTAACCTTTTCCATGCGAAAGAAGCCTTCAAAGCAGGACTCACGGCCAATTAGCTGATAATCTTCTTTGCCATATTGAAGCTTGATCGTCGACATTATTTCTCCTTTCAGCTCGAACTGAGGCTAGCGTTTTTCGAACTAAATATACTGTTTTTGCGATTTATTGAGGGACATACAAACATCTACATGCTGCACAAGACAGGTATTTGCGCCAAGGAAGTCTAGAGTTCTTCATATAGATTGTCCATAATGAAACCATCGAGCCAAAGCTTATTTTCAGCCTTAGGTTCCTATACCGTACGCCCGATCAAAGAGGACACTATGAAGCACACATCAAAGCTGCTTATTTCAACCTTTCTTTCTTGCATGACGCTGCCATTTATTGCGTCGGCACAAAGTACCGACCTTTTAAGCCTATATAAGAAAGCCGAGAACTATGACGCAGAGATCTTTGCTGCTCAGTCAGCTTATTTGGCCGAACAAGAAGGCCAAAAAATTGAATTTGCAGGTCTACTACCCACTGTCAATGCAAGAGCAAGCTTAAGCCATACAAACTCAAATGGCTTAAGCTCAAGCGACAATAGCTACAAGCAAAAAAACTATTACTTAAGTTTATCTCAGCCACTATTGAACTTACCTACCTGGCACTCAGTAAGCGCTAGTGAACAAAGAACCCTGCTAGCTCAAGTCGATTACCTTACTGCTCAGCAAAATTTAATCCTTAATGTCGCAACAGCCTATTTCAAAGTACTAAGAGAGCAAGAAAACCTGCGCTCTGACCACTCTCAGGAAGCAGCTGTAAAGCGCCAATATGAACAAGCCAAAGAGCAGTTTGATGTTGGCTTAATCGCGATTACCGATGTTCACGAAGCTAAAGCATCCTATGATGCATCGCAAACTGCACGAATTAGATCTGAGGGCAACCTGACCATCGCCCTGGAAAACCTTTCGCGAATTACGGGTGAGTATACAAACGAGCTACATGGCCTTAATCCTGACTTCCCTATTGCCATGGATACAAGCATTTCTGCAGAAAAATGGCTTGAGTCCGCACAAAACCACAATCTAGGTATCAAGATTGCTCACTACGCTTATAAGGCAAGCGAAGCACTTCTAAAGTCAAAGAAAGCAGCTCATTTACCTACCGTCAGTCTGGATGCCAATTATAGCAATTCTGCCTTCACCAATTACTATGCAGCTGGCAACGATGATAGTGAGAGTAGCGAACTAGCCATTACACTTAACATGCCACTGTATTCTGGTGGCGCAACACAGGCGGGTGTTCGCCAAGCTCGCCATCAGGTCGCCGAGGCAAAACACAATCTGACCTTAGCGCAACGTCAGGCGAAAATAGAAACACGTACCGAGTTTATTAGTCTGAAAACCAACATTCAGACAGTTGAGTCACTTCAACAAAATATCGTTTCTCGTGAAAGTGCTTTAGAAGCAACGCGTGAAGGTTACAAGGTAGGTACTCGAAATATTGTTGAAGTACTTGATGCCGAGCGTAACTATTTCACTGCACTTCGTGACTACGCGAATGCTCGCTTCGATTTTGTAGAAAGTAGCCTACGCATAAAACGCGCAGCGGGAACCTTAAGTGTTAAAGACATTGAAGCTCTGAACGCCTGGCTATCGCCCGGCCAGTAAGCTCTAGCTTTCTTCAAGCAAGGGCTGCAGGTGGTCAACAACACGTTTCACCGCTCCCTTGCTAGCCTCAACTTTCTGCAATGCATTTTGCCCCATTTCCTGAGCCCGTTCCGGGTTTGAAAATAGCATTCCGAGCGACTCGAGCAACGCGAGTTCATCTGCCACAATTTCCATACCCTTGGCTTCGACCAGTTGATGACAAATAGCTTCAAAATTAAAGTAATGGGGGCCAATTAAAATCGGCAACCCCAAAGCGCCTGGCTCAATCGGGTTATGGCCACCAATTTCGGTAAATGAACCGCCTATTACCGCAACCTGAGCTGTCGCATAAAAATCCATCAACTCCCCCATGGTATCCACCACAAATACTTCTGCATCGCTGGGAATTTTTTCAAATTCGCTTCTTCGTGCGGTGTTAAAGCCTTGCTTATTTGATTGCTGAAAAGCACTTTCGAAGCGCTCAGGGTGCCTAGGCACTAATACCAGCAAGGCATCGGGAAAGCGCTGCCTCAAACGTTCATGCACTTTTAAAACCAGCTCGTCTTCGCCTTCATGCGTACTCGCCGCGACCCAAATCTTAGGCTTAGCGGGTAAATTTGCGCTCAGGTGAGCGGCTTTTTTAACATGACTATCTTCCACGTTCGTATCAAACTTTACGCTACCCGTTACAAAAATCTTTTCCTTTGCGATATCTAGTGATTCAAATCGTGAAGCATCATTTTCGTACTGGCATAGCACGAGTGACAGATCATTCAACATCCAACCAATAGCGGGTTTCAAGCGTCGGTAGCCTTTTGCTGAGCGCTCTGACAAACGCGCATTAGCGATGACAACCGGGCAGTTTCTTCGCATCACCTGGTGAATCATATTTGGCCAGAGTTCGGTTTCCATAATGATCAGACATTCAGGTTTTACCCGGCGCAAAAACGCCTTCACCATAAAGGGAATATCGTAAGGTGCATAGACATGAAACACATCACTGCCAAAGCGCTTTCTAATTTGCTCGGAGCTGGTTGGCGTCATACTAGTGATAACGATATCTCGGTTTGGAAAACGCCTTTGAATCTCTCGAATAATTGGCTCCGCTGCTAGCACTTCGCCTACGGACACAGCATGCACCCAAATACTTCTATTCAGCTTTGGCGCATTAAAAAAACCAAAACGCTCCATTTTTCTGGCCTTATATTCTGGCGCCTTAAATCCTCGCCATAAAAGCTTCAGATAAACAAATGGCATACAGAGTGCGAAAAGAATTGTGTAAACTAAGCGGAACATAAGCGCCTTTCGAAAAATTCAAAAGACGCAGTATAGACGATTAGCAGCGCTTCTCACATCACTTGATGAGAGAGCGCTTCCGAGGAAAACGATATCTATGTCAAGCCAATCTAACACGAGAGCTACCCGACCTTTGATGGTTTGGGTCTGTCATGATGGGCGGGCCGGACACATCAGTCAGCTAAAAGGTCTAACTAAAGCGCTTGCCCGCCAGACTAATATCGAAGAGCTCTGGCTAGACAGCCAAACACTGCAAGTCGGCTTTCGAGGATTGTTACTTCCCACAAAACAGGATAACAGCCCGGACATCATCATTGGCGCAGGGCACGGCACTCACAAAAGCCTGCTCATGCTCGCCCGGACCCACCGCGCCAAAAGCTTTGTCATTATGAAACCCAGCCTACCGCTGCCGCTATTTGATGGCGTCATTTGCCCCGAACATGACGGGCTAGCCAATAGTGAACGGGTCATGACAACGCAAGGGCCTATCACAAAGATTTCACCCCCACCAAACACGAAACGAACACAACACCTTATGATGATCGGCGGCCCTTCTAAGCACTTCGTATGGGACGAGTCGAATTTGATTAAGCAAATCCAAGAAATTTGCGACACCCGCCGGGAAGTTTTATGGCACTTGAGCGACTCGCCACGAACACCGCTAAGCTTTATCGACAAGATTTCAAGTTTCGAAATAGCAAACCTAAGCTGTCACCGGTATCAAGATGGCAGTTTTGGCCCAGTAGATGAAGCACTTCAGTCCAGCGCTTTTACTTGGGTAACACCTGACAGCATGTCAATGCTCTACGAGTCCTTAACGTCAGGCTCGCCCACCGCACTATTAGAGCTGCCAATGGTATCGAAATCAGAAAAGAAGCGAATTTGCATGCATATCAACAGACTCACCTCTAGCGGCAAACTTATCGACTTCGGTCAATGGCAAAGCAATAAGAAAGCACAGTTTTATCCTGACTTACCAGCAAGCCTTGACGAGGCTTCGGCAGCTGCCACCTGGCTTTTGAAACGATACCAACAACTTTCTCTTACTGCGCAAACCACAGGGCAAGCATGAGACAAAAAACGATATTACAAGTTTTGCCAAGCCTGGTTTCTGGCGGTGTCGAAACAGGCACTTTAGACCTCGCTCAAGAACTGGTTGAGCAAGGCTACCGTTCATTGGTTGTTTCTTCTGGCGGCCCTATGGTTAAGGCGCTTGAACAACAAGGGTCGAAGCATATCGAGCTCCCCGTTCACAGCAAGAACCCCATACTTATGTGGTGGAACAGTAGAAAGCTAGCAAAGCTGATAGAAACGCAGAAGATTGACCTAATCCATGCTCGCTCTCGCGCTCCAGCCTGGAGCGCCTTATGGGCATCAAAACAAAGCAACATTCCCTTTGTCACCACCTTTCATGGTGTCTACGGTCACCAGAATGCTCTCAAGCGCTGGTATAACAGCGCCATGCTTAGAAGCCAGCATGTGATCGCTGTTTCTAAGTTTGTACAACAGCATATAGAAGAGGTCTACCCCACCTTCAACACTAAGACCAAGCTGATTTTTCGCGGCATCGACCTGGATAGGTTTGAGCTGGAAGAAGCTCAGCTCGCTGCGAAACAGCTCAAGACAGCATGGTCAGTCCCTGAGGGGAAAAACATTATCATGCTGCCTGGAAGGCTAACTCGAATTAAAGGCCATCAAGTACTAATAGAAGCACTGGCTAAATTGCCCCATCGTAACTTTTACTGCTTGTTCGTTGGCGACGAGCCTGGAAAAGATGCATATAAACAAGAACTGGAAGCCTTGATCGCTGAAAAAGGTTTGCAAGCTCACGTCAAGTTAACCGGAAACTTCGACAACATGCCAGCAGCCTATGCGCTGGCTGATCTGGTAATTTCAGCCTCCGTCAAGCCGGAATCCTTCGGTCGTACTGCCTGCGAAGCTCAAGTGATGCAACGCATGGTAGTTGCTACAAACCACGGAGGTAGTCAGGAGACAATCTCCCCTCCCTATAAAAGCCTGATGTGTAAACCTCGCGACTCCAGTTCTATGGCGGCGGCTATTGAACGAGCCCTGGCATACAGTAAAGACGAACGCACAAGGCAAGGCATTGAAGCGGCAGCCTTCGTCAAAGAAAACTTCTCTCTTTCACAAATGTGCCGAGACACCATCGCCCTGTATGAATTAGAATTGTCTTAGCTAGAACGCCACCCAAACGATTCAAGGAACTTGAAATCATGCCGAATATAGAGTCCTCTCAAAACGGCCAGCATTATTGGCTCTATGATAGTGAATGTTTTTCGGACATATCCAGCGAGCTCTTTGAATCAGGCTATTGGAAAAAGCTCAATGCCGTTAATGGACAAGAGTCTGGACGTGGAACAACCTGGTTTATCCAACACAAGTCTCATTCACTGGTGTTAAGACATTATCTGCGCGGCGGCATGATGAGTAAAATCAGCAACGACCACTACCTTTTTAAAGGCTGGCAAAAGAGTCGTTCTGTCAGTGAGTTCAATATCTTGAGTTTACTCAATCAACAAAACTTGCCGGTTCCCAAGCCTGCTGCCGCACAGGTAGTCAAAAGAGGCCTATATTATCAGGCAGACTTACTGACACACCGCATTCCTAATGCACAAGACTTACTGCAAGTACTCAAACAAGTACAAAGCAAAGACTTCTATTTCACATTAGGCGCTTTAATCGCAAGATTCCACAAAGCGGGTGTTTATCATGCTGACCTGAACATTCAAAACATTTTGCAAGATGAAGAGGGCTTATTTTGGCTCATCGACTTTGATCGCGCCAAAATGTTAAAGCCAAAGCATGCCTGGAAAAGCAGTAATCTGAAGCGCTTAAAACGCAGCTTTGAAAAGGAAGTAACAAGGCATGGGATAAAGTGGACTCACAATGACTGGAATTATTTGATTGAAGGCTATTCTCAATAGCAGCGTTAAACCAATCTATGGGTTAAGCTTACTATAAGCCTTACGCCCGTCTATCGTCATCCCTTTAAAGCGTTTGTACTCCCATTGGTATTGTTCGGGATGACTTTCGATACATGCTTCAACTGAGCGATTCAATGCCGCGACGGATGTAGCGATATCGTCACTATATATCTCAGGATCAGCTGGTTTGAACACCATATCAAAACCATCCCCTTTGGGACGGCGAATCGCACACAAGCTCACGACTTCACAGCCAGTGCGGCCAATCAAGCGAGATACAAGCTTTACCGTATTAGCCTCTATTCCCATAAAAGGAGCATTAACACCGCCCGTTCCGCCTGGCACCTGGTCTGGCAGAATACCAACCATCCCCTGATCCGAGAGGATAGAAAACAAACGAATAACGCCCCGCCTATTGGTTGGCACTAACTCAGAACCATGACGACCTCGCACCGAAGACATATATTCTTCCAAGGCTTTTATTTTAGGCGGTTTGTATAGAGCAGCCATCGGTCGAAGCGTTGATAAATACAAACCAACTAGCTCCCAATTTCCATGATGAGGCGCCAATACAATCGCTCCTTTACCCTTTTCAAATATCGCGTCAAGGTGCTCTTTACCTTCAACCGAGCGAATTAAATTCAAAGTCTTTTCAGTGGGCCATTCCCACATCACTCCAAATTCGGCAAATAACATACCGGTTTCAAGTAGACTGCGCCGTGTTAGCTCTCTCTGGTCGCTTTCTGATAGCTCGGGATAACAATGCGAGATATTTTCTTTGGTGACACGTGTGGTCTCGGAGTCGCCCATCCATAGAATCCGACCAATAAAACGACCGAGAGCCTGGGCTTTGCTTAAACCAAGGCTCGCTAAGAATTTAAGGATATAGACTACTAATTTGGCTCTAAAAGCTTCCATTATTCACTACTTGATAATTAATCACGGTGCTAATTTTAGAGCATTAAGCCAGGAAAATCTTGCTTAAATATCACTAGGCCACGAAGACTTTTTGCCAAATCTCCGTTACCTTGCTGCATGTTTCAGCATAATCAGCGATCGTTGTTTTATCCGCCTCATCAGCCAAGCTATTTCGATGCAAACCAGAACGCAGCTCCCGATAGGATGCACTCAGTACGGATAAATCAATGCCTTCAAAACAATCCAGCTTCTCTAAAACCTCTAATATGCGAATATTATCGGTCCAGTCCATCAAGCTAGAATCTTGGTGCGCGAAGTTCAACACGCCAAACTGGGTGATAAATTCGATATCCACCAGACCACCATCACCTTGCTTGATACTTCCCGCTTTGGCGGCAGCCTTCATTTTTTCGCGCATAGCTTTAACTTCTGCCCTAAGCTCAGCTTCATCTCTGGGTGCTGCCAGTATGTCTCGTCGAACCAGATTAAAATTTTCGATAAGCTTTGGGTCACCCGCAATACCACGCGCCCTAACTAAAGCTTGATGTTCCCATGTCCAAGCATCATTTTGCTGATACTTTTTGAACGCAGCTAGCGACGACACCAACATTCCAGAATTGCCCGAGGGACGCAAACGCATGTCTGACTCATACAGCATTCCTTGCGTTGTCTGAGCTGACAGAATATGAATTATTCTCTGCCCTAGACGCATATAAAATACCTGATTATCAATCGACTTTGGCCCCGATGTCACGCCATAGTCATCAGCGTCATAGAGAAAGACCATATCCAGGTCAGAGCTATAACCTAACTCCAAGCCACCTAGCTTCCCGTAACCAATTGCGGCAAAACCTTCGCCAGCAATCCCTTTCTCGTCACTGCTTAAACCACTTGGCACACCGTGTTTAACGACTAGATTATGCCATGCGATGGCTAAAGACTCTTCCAGAAGGACTTCGGCCAACCATGTTAAGTAATCACTTACTTTCATTAAAGGCAAGTGTCCACCTAACTCCGATGCAGCCACACGCAACATATGAGATTGTTTGAAAGTTCGTAGGCAGTTCATTTGAGTTTCCAGATCATCCTCTGGAATTCTCAACATTTGCTGCCTTAGCTCATCTTGTAATTGCTCTCGATTCGGTGGATGGAATAGACTTCGGGCATCCAGCAACTCATCAAGAATAACCGGACTTTTAGCAATATGTTCAGACACCCACGGGCTTTCTGAACATAAGCGGCACAACTGCTTAAGCGCTCCTGTATTCTCATACAATAGAACAAAGTAAACTGAGCGACCCAGTATCGAACTAACAAGCCCCAGCATGCGCGCCAATGTAAGCGACGGCTTATTGGTTTCAGCAGCTTCATCCAGCAATAGGGGCAGAAAAGTCTCAAAACGCTGCCGTGCTTCTGGTGACATCAAGGTAAACAAGCGATGCTCTCGTAACTGTTCCAAATCACTAACACTCTGTGCAGGCGACTCATAACCTGCCTCTTGGAACATTGGCTGCAAAAGCTGTGAACGCTCTTCAGCCAGCCAAGCTGCCAACCAAGCCCTTCCTGCTTCCTCCTGATCACCATCTTCTTCAGGGTCATGCAGAAAATCGGCAAAGCATTGACTCACCGCTGAACGATGCTCATTCAGCTCTGCCTCTAAACTTGGCCAGTCTGAATAGCTCATCGACCAAGCAATACGCTGACGGCTCTCTTCTGATTCTGGAATTAACTGGGTTTGTTGGTCTGCCAAGCCTTGTATCGCATGCTCCAAATTACGCAATAGTCGATAGGCAAGTAATAAAGTATCGACCCATTCCGAGGGTAAATATTCATTTTCTTGCAATGTACGATAAACGCTTACCAAGCCCTGCTGCTGGAGGCGTTCGTCTCGGCCACCATGAATCAATTGGCAGGCCTGGGCAATAAATTCGATCTCTCGAATGCCGCCATCACCCAGCTTAATATTTTGCTCTCCACCTTTGCGGTGCATTTCAGCCATAATCATACGCTTCATATCGCGCAAGGCTTGCACAGAGGTAAAATCAGCATACTTGCGGTAAACAAAAGGGCTAATAATATCCATTAAGGCCGCGCTGGCTTCAGGGTTTGCGTCGGCATTAACGATACGCGCCTTGATCATGGCATAACGTTCCCACTCCCGTCCCTGGTTGTGATAGTAGTCTTCAAAGGAAGCGAAGTTCATCGCCAATGCGCCACTATCACCATAAGGCCGCAAGCGCATATCGACACGGAATACGAAACCCTCAGAGGTCATGGCATCCAAAGCATTGATGAGCCTTTGCCCCAGGCGCGTGAAGAAGAGCTGGTTTTCAATTGGCTTTTTGGCGTGATCGGTCTCACCAGATTCAGGATAGGCAAAAATCAGGTCGATATCGGAAGATACATTTAATTCATAAGCGCCATGTTTGCCCATCGCCAACACCAGCATGTGCTGAGGGATAGGTGCACCGCCCTCTTTTGCTCTAGAAAAAGGGGTGCCATAACGCTCGCAAAGCTGTTTGTATAAGACATCCAAAGCAACTTCAACCGCTGCATCGGCCAAAGCACTTACGTCCGAAAGTGTTTCTTCCAGCTCTACCAAGCTTAAGAGATCGCGCCACATAAGCCGCGTCATTTCATAGCGACGAAATACTCGCAGAACTGACATCAATTCAGCTTCATCATTGACTGCTTTACAGCGTGAACTTAAATCGCGCTTATATTGCCCTTCCAACTTTGAAGTAAACAGTGCTGAATCGCTGCCCGACCACTCATGCAACCATTCAGGGTACTTTAAACTGGACTCTCTAACATAGTCGCTGCGCGACCATACATCCAAAATGCTCTGAATAAAGTCTTTTGACCAAGGGCATTCGAGCGTTTCCCAGCGAATATCTTCCAAACATGCTTCGCCAACATAATAAGCACTCAACTCTTGCCAGGCGTTACGTAGACTTGCTTGAATAAACCCCGGAAACTGATTAATTACATTCTCAACTTGGGTACCGATTGCGATGTTAGCACTGCTCATATAGATAGCTCTCAATTTTCGATATTGTTATCTGAGAAAAGTAACGCAGCGAGCATGTCAGCTCAATGCGCTTGATCAAGTATGTCTGAAATACTTAGCTCGCTGCCAATAAAGAATAGCCTCTCTCGGCTTTACTCGTGTCAGACGCTTTCAAGTGAATAGCTTGCCCCAATACGGCTGCCAAACTTTTTAGCGCTTCAACCTCACCCGACATTAGCTCTAGCTCAATTTCTTTGATTGGCAGACACTTACCTTTTGACAACACCTCGCCCTGGTCAAAAGCTAATTCAATTTCGCTACCCTGCCATTCAATTAATACCTGATGCCTAACAAAGTTCGTCTCAAACACCGCATTTAAACTTTCCAAATTCATTCCTTCCGGCCAAACATCCAAGCCCTCTAGAAGTGAAATATCTAGCTTGTTATCCGCCAATTCCCATTCCCATTCACCACGTTCACTTAGACCGCTTACCGACTTCCCCTTGGTCTTCAAGGTTTGAATAAAAGCATCGCCTTTTTTCCGAACCCGCAAAGCCATTCGATGCTGGTTCAATATCTTATCAGGCGTATCATAGTAAATATTCTGCAAAGGCTTTCGCTGCAACTCAAGCACAAACCCCTGATTGCTCAAACACGCTTCCAAGCTCTCAAGCACAGCAAGACTTTCACCCACAACACTAAGTTTTAGTTCAATTTCTTTCGGCACAAAACACCTTATCGTTTGATTTACATAAATTTCAGGCAAAAAAAAGCCGGTGAAAGTCACCGGCTTTTTAGAGCTTAGTTCTAAACTTACAACTTAGAAGCTGTAGTTAGCGCCGATAGCTAGTACGTCAACATCCGCACCATCAACACCACCAAGGTCAGTAGACGTTGTGTATTCTAGAGCTACAAACAAATGATCTGTTACATTATGAAGAGCTTGAAGCGCAATTGTCGCTTCGTCTTCTGCACCATCATAAGACTTCATACCATAACCTAGAGCAAACTGGTTCTGACCCATTGTGTACATGCCCTGCAAACCAATGTAATCAACTGTATCTGACATGCTTTCGTAACCAAGCATTACAGTAATATCATCCATTGAGTAAGTAGCACCTAAACCAATAGTATCTTCTGCTTCAACACCAGCTTCTTCGCGACCCATAGAGTATGCAAAAGCAAGTTCAAGGTTATCCATAGCGTATTTAGCAGCTAAAGCACCAGCGAATACAGAGCTGCTTTCAACTGGCAAAGTTACACCAACAGTTAAACCGTCAGCAATCTCAGGAGAAACATATTGTAGGTTCTCAACTTCGCTATCTGCAGCCAATTCGCCTTCTAAGCCAACAAACTCAGAAGTGTCTGTTACGTCTACCCACTCATATACTGTGTCATCAACACCGTATTGAACAGAACCGAAGTCACCTTTAACACCAACATAGATTTCATCAGACTGGTTGATACCAGCTGTAGTTTCGTCTGCGTCGAATTCAAATTCTACTTTAGCAAAAGCAGTTACGCCTTCAGAAACCATGTGAGAGTGAGTCAAACCAAAAGTAGAGTCACTATCCATTACAGCGTTGGCAGTATTTCCGTCAGCATCTGCATGTACATATGCAACATCGATATCACCGTAGAATTCAATACCTTTATCTGCTGCCATTACACCAGTAGATAGAGTAGCTGCTGCTACAGCTGAAGCGATCAGGGTCTTTTTCATTTCGTCTTCCTTTTTTCTGTTAAAATTTTAATGAGAGTCAGGCTCATCCTGGAATCTCGTTAAATATACTTAGCGATTAAATTATTATTAGTTATGCCGTTAATACAGCACCGTTAATACAGCACAGTCTTCCGGCCGCCTATATTATTTATAAAATATGTCAGAAATGTGTCAAAAATCAATTCTTCAGACATGTTCCCAACATAAGTTTCATCTTATATCTGCCAATTACTTAACAAATTAAAATGTGTTTTATCTTTCCTATCAACATATTAAGACAAGTTTGAGCACTAAGGCACGTTACAGCTTGTTAAGGTTTAGACCTGAATGATCTAGATCAAAAACACCCAAGCCTTATTTAATGCCAAGCAAAACTTACTTCACTTTTATATGCGTCATTGCACTTGCAATAAAGATATACCAGTCATTCTCTAGTGGTTAACCAGTACAAACAATATCTTACAAGTCCTTTTTAAAATTAAGCTTAACTATTATTTAGCAGCAAATAAACAAAAGTACAAAAAATAATTACATTTTTCTCGCAAATTAGCCGTTTTGCACCAAAAAAGCTCAAAATCCACTAACAAGCACACAATAACTACACCTCAAGCAAAAAGGTAACCGGCCCGTCATTCACCAGAGAAACTTGCATATCCGCACCAAATACCCCTCTCTGCACACGAACACCTTGCGCCTCGGCCATTTCTCCAAATATCTTATAAAGCTCTTGCGCTCGCCCAGGCTCACTGGCCTCTGAAAAGCTTGGCCGCCGCCCCTTTTTTGTATTCGCTGCCAACGTAAACTGGGAAACCAGCAATAACTCACCTCCTATATCCCTTAGGCTTTTGTTCATTCGACCAGCTTCATCCTCAAAAATACGATAGCCCACTACCTTTTCAAGCAAAGCCTGTGCCGAAGCTTCAGTATCTTGCTTCTCAACGCCCAGCAATAACAAAACCCCTTTAGATATCTCCCCAACCACTTCACCAGAGACCTCGACCGAAGCAGAGCTTACCCGCTGAATCAGACCTTTCACTTTTCTCTCCCAAGCTTAATTAAGCATAATCCTTTAATATGTCATATCGATGACCCACAAAAAAGCCCGCCTCCAAATATGGAGGCGGGCTTAATTATTAAGCTACTTTCTATACAGACTATACAGAAGCTTACTTCTTATTACGCTTTCGCTCAGTCTCGGTAAGAAGCTTCTTACGAATACGAATGCTTTCTGGCGTTACTTCAACCAACTCATCATCTTCGATAAACTCAAGCGCCTGCTCTAGCGTATGCGTAATCGGCGGAACCAAGGTCAAGGCCTCATCGGTACCCGATGCACGAACGTTCGTTAGCTGCTTACCTTTGACCGTATTAACAACCAAGTCATTAGAGCGTGAGTGAATGCCGACAATCTGACCTTCATAAATATCAACACCAGGGCCTAAGAATAAACGGCCACGCTGCTGAACAGTAAACAACGAATAAGCAGTGGTCTTACCTTTGACCATACTCACCAACACACCGTTCTGACGCTCAAAAGAGCCACCAGACTTCACTTCGCCATAGTGATCAAAGACACTCGTCATGATGCCTGAACCAGAAGTCAGCGTCAGGAATAATCCACGGAAACCGATCAAACCACGAGAAGGGATAACAAACTCAAGACGCACACGCCCTTTACCATCCAACTCCATATTGGTTAATTCTGCCTTTCGCAAACCCATTGCTTCCATCACAGGCCCTTGATGCTGCTCTTCAACATCAATTACAACCATCTCATACGGCTCGTGAATCTGGCCATCAACTTCTTTCTGGACAACTTCAGGGCGCGATACCGCCATCTCAAAACCTTCACGACGCATTGTTTCAATCAATACAGAAAGGTGTAATTCACCACGACCCGAGACAACAAACTTGTCCGGCGTATCACCTGGCGCCACTCGTAATGCCACATTGTGAATAAGCTCTTGATCAAGACGGTCCTTAATATTACGCGTCGTAACAAACTTACCTTCCAGGCCTGCAAAAGGAGAATCATTCACCACGAAGGTCATACTTACGGTTGGCTCATCTACGTTTAGTGCTGGCAAAGCCTCTACACACTCCGGGTCACACAAAGTATCTGAAATACCTAAGCCATCAATACCATTGATACAAACAATATCTCCAGCATTCGCCAGTGGCGTCTCAACCTGCTCAAGCCCCATATGAGTTTTGACGTTAAGCACCTTGCCTTTACGCTCATTACCCTTGGCATCTTTAATAATTACTTGCTGATTTGGCTTCAATGTTCCGCGAGTAATACGACCTACACCAATAACACCTACGTAGCTGTCGTAAGCCAATGCAGACACCTGCATCTGGAACATTCCTTCAGGATCTACATCAGGCGCTGGCACTTGTTCTGTGATCATCTCATACAGCGGCGTCATATCGTCAGCCATATCCTCAGGGTCTGAACCAGCAATACCATTCAGCGCCGACGCATAAATAACAGGGAAGTCTAACTGTTCATCCGTCGCACCCAAGCTATCAAACAAATCGAAAACCTGATCCATCACCCAGTCTGGACGAGCACCCGGGCGATCTATTTTATTGATTACAACAATAGGACGTAAACCCTGCTCAAACGCTTTTGAAGTCACAAAACGAGTTTGAGGCATCGGCCCATCAACGGCATCAACCAACAGCAATACCGAGTCAACCATCGATAATACACGCTCTACTTCGCCACCGAAGTCAGCGTGCCCAGGTGTGTCAACGATATTGATATGATAGTCATTCCATTGAATGGCTGTATTTTTTGCCAGAATGGTAATACCGCGCTCTTTTTCCTGGTCATTGGAGTCCATGATACGCTCAGAACCTTCGTCCCGACGTTCGAGTGTACCCGATTGGCTTAACAACTTATCTACAAGCGTCGTTTTACCATGATCAACGTGAGCAATGATGGCAATATTTCTTAATTTCTCTATCACAATACGGGTACCTGTTATCCTGAAAAGACTAAATCCAAGACTTAAATTAAAAGTAACTGAATATAAATTGGACGCGAATTATACAGAAAGAACGTCATATTAAAATGCAGTAAACAAATATTTTACATTTTAGTTTTTTACTGTCGCACCATTTTATTGCACTAAACAGCATGAAGCACCGCTATGGTGCGCATTACATCGTAAAAATCCACTGATACTCCCTTCCAGCCACCTATTTTCAAGCACTTACAAATAATCAAAATTGGCAAACATATTGCACACTGACATAGAAAAACTAATGTCAACAAATAATTGGGGAATAATGAAGATAGTTCTGCTATCCTTCATTTTTTCCTCTTCCAGGCTGCCCAGCAAAGGCGTCTGACAACTTGGACGGTACTTGAAATATAAATAGTATTTGAAAAGTTTGTTTAGACTGGTTAGGCCGGACACCTGCTGCGAAAATCGCTAGGCACTGCGCATGTCGCAACTTGAGTGTGACAATTTAGTGCAGTGCTCGGCACTTGAAATAACATGAAACAAACCTTTGTTTCGAATACGTCCAAAAATGGAGAAATTAGAATGTCAGAGAAAACTCTCGGCCTAATCAAAGAAAACGAAGTCACATGGGTCGACCTTCGCTTCACAGATACTCGCGGTAAAGAACAACACGTAAGCATTCCATCTTCTGAAGTTGACGAAGACTTCTTCGAAGAAGGCAAAATGTTTGACGGTTCATCAATTGCTGGCTGGAAAGGCATCAACGAATCAGACATGATCCTTATGCCTGAAGACGCTACAGCAGTACTTGACCCGTTCACAGAAGAAAGCACTTTGATCGTTCGTTGTAACATCGTTGAGCCTTCAACTATGCAAGGCTACGAGCGCGACCCACGCTCTGTTGCGATCCGTGCTGAAGAATACTTGAAGTCTACAGGTATCGCTGACTCTGCATTGTTTGGTCCAGAGCCAGAATTCTTCGTATTTGATGACGTTAAGTGGAAAGCCGACATGAACGGCGCTATGTACGAAATCAACTCTGAAGAAGCTGCTTGGGGTAGCCACGCAGAATTCGAAGGCGGTAACATTGGTCACCGTCCAGGCGTTAAAGGCGGTTACTTCCCAGTACCACCAGTTGACTCTCTACACGACCTTCGTGCAGCAATGTGTGCAGCGATGGAAGCAATGGGTCTAGTAATCGAAGTACACCACCACGAAGTTGGTACTGCTGGTCAGTGTGAAATCGGTGTTGGCGCTAATACACTAGTAAACAAGGCTGATGAAGTTCAGATCCTTAAGTATTGTGTACACAACGTTGCTCACGCTTACGGCAAGACTGCGACATTTATGCCTAAGCCAGTAGTTGGCGATAACGGTTCTGGCATGCACGTTCACATGTCTCTTGCAAAAGATGGCGTTAACGTTATGGCTGGTGACGGCTATGCTGGTCTATCTGATGAGTGCCTATACTACATCGGCGGTATCATTAAGCACGCTAAGACTTTGAACGCTTTCACTAACGCTTCTACTAACTCATACAAGCGTTTGGTTCCAGGCTTCGAAGCACCAGTTATGTTGGCTTACTCTGCACGTAACCGTTCTGCTTCTATCCGTATTCCATACGTAAATAGCCCGAAAGCACGTCGTCTGGAAGCTCGCTTCCCAGATCCAACGGCTAACCCATACCTAGCGTTCTCTGCGCTACTAATGGCTGGCCTTGACGGCATCCAGAACAAGATCCACCCTGGCGACCCAGCTGATAAAGATCTATATGACCTACCAGCAGAAGAAGCAGCAGAGATCCCAACTGTAGCAGCGACTTTCGAAGAAGCATTGAATGCTCTTGAAGCTGACCACGAATTCCTAACTAAGGGCGACGTGTTCACTGAAGACATGATCCAGGGTTTCCTAGATCTTAAGCGTGAAGAAGTAGAGAAATTGAACATGACAACTCACCCAGTTGAGTTTGAGTTGTACTACTCTCTATAAGCACGACGCTCTATAAGCTATCCTCACAGATAGCCTGACCTGCGCAAGCAGGCTCAGAATAGAAACCCGTTAATGACAACATTAGCGGGTTTTTTACATTTGATCACAAAATCCGCCCGCCATAATCTAGACAAACACTCATAATACTCTTAGTGTATTAACTCACTGTATTAATTGTACAACCGGAGTGCATTCATGTCGGCTCAGCCTAGCCTGTTAGTATCAACCCGCCTTTTTTCTAGCCAAGTGCTTGAACAGGCTCATGGGCAAACTACAAACACCGACATTAACAAGACAAGTCCGGACGTACATCCATCCATACTACTTAATGACATCTTCCCTCCACAGGAAGCTTCGCTGAACCTTGAACAGCTCGACACAGCATCGAACCAAGCACTGCAAGCCAAGGCGACACTCAAGAAGCTGGAACATGAGCTATCGAACGCAAACGAGCAACAGTTAAACGATATTGCCACCCTACAAGACAGTATCATTAACGACGAAGATTTTGATTTCTCTCTACTCCCCTCCACTGCAGCCGGGTACGAAGAAAGCCCCACCCAGCTTAACGGAGAATTTTCCAGCCCACCTGGCGAGAGTTTTTCCAGCAATGCGTATGTAGAAACAAGTACCGCCAACTCAGCGAAGCAAAGCAAATACGAAGTAGCCAGTTTAGACGAACAAAATAGTGAACAAGTCAGCACTTCAACTGCCATACCGCCTCACACAGAAGCAGAGATAGATCATTCCAGCAAATCCCTTGGAACTCTGCACCGAAGCACTACTGAAGACATTCACTTTGAAGTAAGCGGCCAAGTTGATACAAACTATGAATTTGACGAAACCAGTCATGAAACAGCTTATGGCCAAATCAATTACAACAGCGACGGCAGCTGGCAATACACGCTAGACAACAACACTTCGAAAATTCAAGAACTGGGGGCAAACGACTCCCTTATCGACAGCATCGACCTAATCAGCAAAAGTGGCGACAAATTTACCCTCAATATCACCATACATGGGATTAACGACAGCGCAACAATCTCTGGCGACAAGAGCGCTGAAGTTTCAGCACTAAGTAACTATAGCCCTGGTGAAAGACCCGAAACGATCAGCGGCACGCTTACTGTTAAAGACCTCGACCAAGATGAAGCCCAAATGCTGGCTGAAGACATGGTTGAAGGCACATACGGCTTTGTAAGTATTTCCGCTAGTGGCGAATGGACTTATTCGCTCAATAGTGAGTCAGACGCAGTAAAAAGCCTTCATCAAAACGACACTTTGCATGACCTAATCCCGCTAAAAAGCGTGGACGGTACTAATCAACTTCTCAAGATCACTATTTTTGGCGCCGATGACAAGCCTTTTTTAAGCGGTGACAACTCTGAAACGATCGACTTAGCCAATGCCACTTACGCCGAACAGAAGCTAAACATCGACGACCCTGACTTTGGTCAATCTCACTTTATAGCAGCCGAAGACATTGCCACCCGCTCTAACTATGGCACTGGCAGTATTGATGAACATGGCAACTGGCGATACGAACTAAATACTGACAACCCGAGTGTCATCTCTTTGGGAGAGAAAGAACGCTTGTTCGACACATTTGTTGTCGAAAGTGTTGATGGCACGACACAAACAGTCATTATCAAGATTGAAGGAAGTGATCAGCCACTCTTTGCCAACAACAGCTCCAGCGAGCCAGAGACCCTAGAGTTAAATCAAGTTCTACATGATGACACAGAGAACGACCTAGAAAGCGTATTCGGAAAGGCTAACTCTAGCCATCAGTCCACGGGCGAGACCCTAGACAATGCCAATACAAGTGCAAGCGAGATTTTACAGCAAATTACTCAGCAAAACTTTCAAGACAACCATCTCATTACTTAAGAGAGTTGAATACTTAGCTAGAGCGTATCGCCCTCCGATAATATAGACACATTCACCTGGCCCAATTTTTCTCTCAGCTTTTCTCTATCAACAAGCTTAGCCTGTACTGCGCTAGGCAGTTCGGTAAACAAAATAATACCTTTCTGCACCAGCAAGGAGATGAGGTCTTCCGTCACTCGCGCCAGATCAACATCGCTATCCTGTAACGCTAAAAATAAAGCCTCCTTTTCTTGCTGATCCATCATCATGCCCTTTCGTCCAGGAACTTAGTTACTTTAGGGGATATCGTAATATTTTGAGACAAGTGATCCAGCAAACTACCCTGCAGGTACAACAGCTCATACTTAATCAAATACAAGTCATATCGCGCCTCACTACTTAAACGCTTAGCATTTAATAGTTCATTCTCGGCATCCAGCAGATCAATCAAGCTTCGCTGGCCAATATCAAACTGCTTAATGTAGGCTCGCTTGGTGTTTTCTGCCGATTCTGCATAATCCTGAAGTAAGGCGTAACGAGTCGATAAACTCTGGTAACGATGCCAAGCCTGCTCAGCCGCTAAGCTTAACTCACGCTGCGCATCTTCCATGCGATACCCTGCCCGCTTAACACGCAGAGCAGCCTTATTCTTAGCCGCTGAGTCTCGCCCACCGTTGAATAAGTCATATTGCATACGCAGCATCACAAAAGCATCATTATTTCGCCCTTTAACACCATCAAGGTTATCATTCCAACTCGCACCAGATTCCAGATAAATCGAAGGTAAATTAGTAGACTTCGCTGCCGAACGCTCAGCCTTGCTCGCTCGAAGCGCTCGCGCTTCAGATAATAACTGAGGATTCTGTGAGGACACCTCTTCCAATAGCTGTTCCAGCGAATTTGGCATCGATAACAAGCCTGGACTAAAAGCCAAAGATAAAGCAGGCCTTGAGCCTACAACTCGAAAATAAGCCGCCTCAGCCGCTCTAAGCTTAGCCTTTGCTGCCTCGACATTTGCCAAAGATAAAGATAAACGCGCACTGACCTGACTTACCTTGGCTCGGTCATCTTTTCCCAAACGAGCTCTCGTACCCACGTCTTTCGCAATCCGTTCATGAGTTTGCAGGTTCGCAATATGATCCTCAAGAGCAAAGTTCGCACGCATAACATCCAAATGCGCCTGCACAGCATCATAGGCTAGCGTTTCTGCCTGAGAGCGCATCGCTAGACGTCGTGCCTGCCCCATCTCTACGCCGCTTTCACGCTGCCAATGAGTATGAAAGCCATCAAATAACATTTGCCTTAAGGCAAGTGAAGCTTCTCGGCGCTCCATTTGTTCAGAGCCACTTCCCGTCAATGACCTTGTCGAAGTGTTATTACTATGCTCACGCCCGACACCTAGAGATAAAACAAGCTTAGGTAGAAACGCAGACTCCCGCTCCTCGATGTCCGCCATCTGAGCATACAACTCGCTGACCATTGCTTTAAGTTGCGGATGACTGGCTAAGGTTAAGCTCACGCTCTCCTGAATGCCACGAACTGCCGAAGCTTTCTTAGACAGCCCTGGCTCATCTATAATGTTCGAGAAACTTGAATCTAGCTCTTGGGAAAAAACCGGGGCCACGCTAAAACAGCCTGTGACAGCTAAGCACAAGAACAAGCGCGAAAGAAACTGCATTTTATTATTGCCTCTACGTTAACAACCAAACTGGTTGCTACTTATTATTATCTATCCGTAGATAAAACCCTGAAAAGTTGCATAGTGAGCAAGTCAAAACTTACTGTTCGGTCAGCGCAACCTGCCGGGCTTTTAATATTGGTTTCAAGAGATACGTCAGCAAGGTTTTCTTCCCTGTCAGAATATCTACTTGGGCAATCATACCAGGAATAACCGGAAGGAGCTTGTCTCCGAACTTCAAGTTATTATCTCGCGTCTTGACGCGTACCAGGTAGAAGCTATCACCTTGTTCATTTGTACTGGAATCAGCACTAATATGAACCAGCTCAGCTTCGAGCCCTCCATAAACCGTGAAATCATATGCGGTGAATTTTACCATTGCTTTCTGTCCAGGGTACAGTCGTGCAATATCGGCAGGGCGGACTTTTGTCTCAATTAGCAAAGCATCCTCCATCGGGACAACACTCACCAAATCCATTCCCGGCTGAATAACCCCACCCAAGGTGGTCACCATAAGCTCTTTAACGATACCATTAACAGGCGATCGAACCTGGGTTCGGTCAACCCTATCCTCCAATACATCGTGACCTTGAGACATCTGAGCCAGCTCTGCTAACACATCATTTAATTCAAGACGAGACTCAGACCTAAAGTCCAACTCTAACTGAGCTCTACGATTTGTCAGCTCTTTTATAGAAGATTCAATCTGCGGCAACTTCAGTTCAATATCTGAAGCTTTCCCCTTGGCCTCCAAGACACTCTTTTCAGATCTTATCAGCTCCACCTCAGAGACAACCCCTTGCTCAAACAAAGGCTCCAATATTGCCAACTCCTTTTTCACCAGCAACTCCTGCTCTCTGGACTGACGGAGCTGCCCTTGAAGCTGATCCAATAATTGGTGTTTCTGCTGAATTTGCTGGCTAATTATTGCTTTGGAGGCTCTTAACTGTTCAAGCCTTTGAGTAAAAAGCGCTTGCTGCTCTCTCACTAAAGCCTGGTCATCACGAACCAGAGATTCAGAAAAAGAAAGCTCTCCGCCTTGCGCTTCGGCTCGCAGCCTTTCTGAGCGAGCCTGAAGCACTCGCACTACCTGTTCACGCTCCCGAAAACGGGAAGCAAGCTGCTTATCATCCAGTTTTAATAAAACCTGACCGGCTTCGACTTCCTGACCTTCCTCCACCAATAATTCCGAGAGAATGCCACCCTCAAGATTCTGGACCAACTGCAGTTGCTTCGAAGGGATAACCTTACCTACACCGCGAACCAACTCATCCACCTCTGCATAAGCAGTCCAGCAGATAAATGAAAAAGAGATCAAAATTATAAGCCACAGCAAGCGTCGTGACTTTATGACATTACCATGATCATTTAAGGCTTGAGTGATAGGGGTTGAACGGAACTCAGTCATTGGAAACACCTCCCTTTCCATGACCTTGTTTATCATTGTGAGCACTTTGGCTCCCTGCCTGAATCAAGCCTCGCTTGAGCGCATCCAAAACACTTTCCTTTGGCCCATCAGCAACAATTTTTCCTTGATCCATCACGATAATTCGGTCCACCAGGGCCAGCAAAGAAGCCCGGTGCGTGCTAAGTAGCAGCACCTTATCCTTAGAGATATTCCGAATATTATTGATGATCATCTGTTCTGTCTGATTATCCATTGAAGAACTTAACTCATCAAATAACAATAAGTCAGGGTCATTGATAAGTGCTCTAGCGATTGCCACACACTGCCTCTGCCCACCAGATAAGCCTTTTCCTTGCTCTCCTATCGTCATATCCAAACCCATCTCATGAGTTTGAACCAATTCGGACAAACCTGACAATTCCACCGCTTTAAGCAACGCTTCCTGCGACACTTCTGGTGCCTTCATTAGGATGTTTTCACGCAGGCTACCGCTAAATAAGGTAATTTCTTGGGGAACATAAGCAATAGATGACCTGAGCTCACTTGCGTTCAAATGCTGAACCTCGAAGCCATTCACTAATAATTGTCCGGCATCAGCTCTACCAAAGCCCAGCAACAACCTAAGCAGTGAACTTTTTCCAGAGCCAATCTTTCCAATAATCCCTACTTTTTCACCTGCATTCAAAGACAGATTAATATCCTTCAAAACTTTAGGCCCACCCGAGTACGAAAAGGATAAATCTCGCATCTCGATGCTTGTTATTTTGCCCCCCAAACTCAGCGATTTAGAAATATCTTCTAATTCATCATCACGCCGAGATAAATCGTCCAAGCCCTTAAGCGCTGACCTTGCTTGTTGGTATTGAGATATCAGGTTAGCAATCTGGGACATCGGCGCTAAGGCGCGAGAACTTAACAGCACACAAGCAATCAAAGCGCCTAAACTCAAAGCTTGCTGCTCAATCTGATAAACACCGACAATTACAATCGCCATGGTTGAAAGCTGCATAACGGACGCAGATACGATCGATACAGAGTCGGTCAGATGCTTGGCTCTTACTCCTAGTAGCGACATACGCACCAGCGCTCTCTCCCACAAGCCCTGCTGACGCCCTTGCGCATTAAGGGACTTGATCGTTTCAATGCCGCTTAAGCTCTCAACCAAAACACTATTTTTTTCAGCGGCTGCCTGCTGCATCAAATCAACCACTTTTTTTATCGGGAAATGCACAACGTAACCATAGAGCAAGAGGAAAGCAGCCGCTATTAAAGGCACCAAGGCCAGCTGCCCACCCACAGAAGCGATAACCAATAGAAAGATAATGGCAAAAGGAACATCTGCGAGCGCCGTCATTGTCGCCGCAGTAAAGAACTGCTTGATCGAGTCAAACTCTTTCACCTGGCTGGCAAGTGAGCCCACTGACGAAGGAAATTCTTCGAGCCTGATATTCAAAACCTTGGAAAATAGCTTACTCGACAAAACCAAGTCTAAACGCTTACCGGCCTGTTCCAAAAACACATGTCGAAGCAATTTTACCAGCAGCTCAAAAACGATCACTAAGACCAGACCTGACGCCAAAACCCAAAGCGTCTCGATTGCCTGATTGGGAACTACCCGATCATAAACATTCATGACAAACAATGGCGCAGCCAAAGCAAAGACGTTAATCAATAAAGTAGCTGCGATGATATCCCGATAAACACTGCTTAAAGCTCTTAGCTCCTGCCACATCCACGAAGCAAAACCACTTCTTCTTGGCTGGTCTAAGGAACTGCTCGTATGCGCCTTTGGAAATACCGAAACCAGCTCTGCAGAGATTTTCTCCTTAAGCTCAAACTCGCTCCAATAAGCCTGCCCCTCTCCCTCAGAGCTAAAAATTTTAACGCTATAAGCACACCGGGAAGTATCGTAGCGCTCAATCACGAGCCAAGCCTCATCACTCCCTTTAAGCTGAGCAAGGCAAGGCAAGGCAGCCTTATCCAGATCCGCCAAATCCATTTGGCGGCACTGTAATTTGCCTTGGCTATGAACCGCTCTCATCATACCGCTACTTGAAGCTCTTTCGTCTACGGGTAAGCCGTGCAAAAACACCTCACGTGAACAAGCAAACCCAGCTAGCGCCATGACATGCAGATAAGCATTTTGAAGATAACGCGATACAGCTACTTGAGCAGGCTCTACTGCTTCAGCACTCGATACATTCGCCGCATTGTCATAAGAGCTACTGGCGGAATTATGGGACAAAGAAAAAACCTCAAATATCAAAAATAGCTCATCAAATTGTGAGCTAAACTATAGATGAGCTTTAGAAGCGAAAAGACTCTCTGTTACACTGCTTCTTCAAAGCTTTTTCTAACTATAGCAGTTATTTAACGAGGGTATAGACTGTGCTTACACAAGATCAATTCAAGACTAGCAATTTGTTGATCGCCATAAAGGTTACTTTATTGGCTTTATTGTTTTTCGTCAGCACGAGTAAGCTGTATGCCGAAGAAAGCACCAGCACAACAACCGTCTATAAAGTCACAAAACCAGATGGCAGCATATCGTACTCAGACCAACCACAAAGCAACGCCGTCACCTTGGAAGTCGAACCCGTTCCAACCATACCTGCACTAAAACCAAGCCCCATAAGTTTTAGCTCTGCACCTACAGACGACAGCTTTCTTTACCAGTCACTTGTTATTAGCGCACCAATAGACCGGAGCGCACTCCACTCAGGCACGGGTGACATCACTGTAAGCACCATATTAGAGCCTTCATTAAGAGCAGAGGACAAACTGCGCTTTCTGCTGGATGGTGCCGAAGTTGCATTACAAAAAGGGGCGAGCTTGCTGCTAACAAGCCTAAATAGAGGAACACACACGATCACGGTCCAAGTTATCGACCCACAAAACAAGGCTCTTATCTCAGCCAGTAGTCAATTTACAGTTCATCGACCTATCGCCAGAGCGTTCAAAATTAACTAACACATAGAGAGCACCAATAGGGAACACCCCAAAAAAGCAATGCACAAAATTGGTGCGCACATCCTATCTTCATCTATACTAAACCAAGAGCCCTGACACGCAAGCAGTCGGGAGCTCGCTAAATAGCTACTCTCTGAACATATTCGACGCCACATAAAACATTGGTTTGCTTCTTGCTTTGGCTATTATAGTTCGCCCCAGGCAAGAGCAAGCCTGTTTGCATGTAATTTCGTCTTTAAATGGATACAAGCTTTAATGACAACCAACCTGTTCTCAGATGCCTACCAACAACGCATACTCGAAGGCTTGTCGACTGCTGTTATCCTTATTGATGCAAATTACCAGATTAAATTTATCAATCCTGCTGCCGAAATGCTCCTGCAAGCCGGTTACAAACGAATACTATCCAGCAAGCTAGATCACCTCTTTATTAAACATGAAGAGCTTTTGTTTGACGAGTTCCAGGCCATTATTGATGGCGGGCACTCATACACTCAACGTGACTGCGAGTTTATTCTACACAACGGCCAAGAGCTTCTTGCAGACTGCTCGGCATCAAAGTTCTCTCAAGATTCTCAGGATTTACTGCTGATCGAAATGCAAGCAAAGGATCGTTTGAAGCGGATCAGCCGTGAAGAACAGCTGCATGAGAACCAGGAAACAGCTCAAATCCTTGTTCGTGGCTTCGCTCATGAGGTTAAGAACCCTCTCGGTGGAATTCGGGGTGCCGCTCAGCTACTTGATGCAGAGCTGACCAACCCAGAGCATCATGAATACACACAAATTATAATGAGTGAGTCGGACCGGCTGAGAAGTCTGGTAGATCGAATGCTCGGCTCTAATAAAGCCCTCAAGCGTTGTGAAACAAACATCCACGAGATTCTTGAAAGAGTTCACACCCTGATTCATGCCGAATCTGCAGGCAAAATTAATATTATCAGGGACTACGACCCAAGTATTCCCGAATTCCTGGGCGATAAAAGTCAGTTAATTCAAGCGTTTCTGAACATTGCGAAAAATGCACTTCAAGCACTGTCTGAGCAAAAAGACGAAAATCCTTCACCTCAGATTGTCTTGAGAACGCGAACTCTAAGGCAGTTCACTATTGGTCATACTCGACATCGACTGGTACTAAAGGTTGATATTATCGACAACGGTCCAGGTATACCAAAGGATTCCATTCAGAATATTTTTTACCCCATGATCAGTGGGCGCGCAGAAGGTACAGGTCTGGGCTTATCCATTACGCAAAGCATATTTACCAAGCACGATGGCTTGGTCGAGTGCGAAAGCAAACCAGGTAAAACCGACTTCATTATTTATATCCCTATCGATAGCACGCGCTCACCTAAACCAACAAACGTTTCAAGTATCTCGGAGTAACACTATGACAACAAAGCCACTTGTATGGATCATTGATGATGACCGCTCTATACGCTGGGTACTTGAAAAAGCACTAGCAAAAGAAGACTACGAGCTTCGCTCTTTTGAAAGCGGTGAAGGTGTAGTAGAACGACTTTCTAGCGAGAGCCCTGATGCGATTATCAGTGATATTCGTATGCCTGGCATTGATGGGCTTGCACTACTTGAAAAGATTCAAGCTAATAATTTGCATCGTGGCGTACCGGCAGTTCCGGTCATTATTATGACCGCTCATTCCGACTTGGACAGCGCTGTTTCCTCCTATCAGAGTGGCGCTTTCGACTACCTACCCAAACCCTTCGATCTAGATGATGCCGTCGCACTAATCAAACGCGCCATTGCTCACTCCCAAGAGCAAAAAGCACAGAATATGCCTGATGCACCGGAGCTCAATGAAGAAAATACTGAAATCATTGGTAAAGCTCCAGCGATGCAGGAAGTGTTTCGCGCTATCGGCCGCTTATCACAGTCAAATATAACGGTTCTGATCAATGGCGAATCAGGAACAGGTAAAGAACTGGTCGCTCGTGCTTTGCATCAGCATAGCCCCCGTGCACAGTTACCATTTATTGCCTTAAACATGGCTGCAATTCCCAACGACCTGATTGAGTCTGAGTTATTTGGTCATGAGAAAGGTGCCTTTACAGGTGCTGGAGGACAGCGCACCGGACGCTTTGAACAGGCTGATGGCGGTACACTTTTCCTCGATGAAATCGGAGATATGCCTGCCGATACGCAAACCCGCCTATTACGTGTACTTGCAGATGGTGAGTTTTATCGAGTCGGTGGCACCACACCCGTTAAGGTTAACGTTAGGATTATCGCTGCAACCCACCAAAACCTTGAAGGTCTGGTTCAAGAAGGTAGCTTCCGGGAAGATTTATTTCACCGTTTGAACGTTATTCGCGTTCACCTACCTAAACTATGCGACCGAAGTGAAGACGTCCCCACCCTGGCGAACTACTTCTTAAGCAAAGCAGCTGAAGAGCTCTCGGTCGACATCAAGCAATTACGCCCTGAGACCGAAGAGTACTTAAGTGCCATGCCCTGGCCAGGTAATGTTCGACAGCTAGAAAACACCTGTCGCTGGTTAACCGTCATGGCTAGTGGTAGAGAGGTTCATGTATCAGACCTGCCGCCAGAATTATTAGATGAAGATAACACTGCTCCAACAGCAAGTACTTGGCAGGAAGCCTTGCGAAAGTGGGCTGACCAGGAACTTAAAAAAGGTAATAGTGCCATTCTGGATCAAGCTGTTCCCCAGTTTGAGCGTATTATGATCGATACGGCATTGAACCATACTGGCGGACGACGTAGAGATGCTTCCCAGTTATTAGGCTGGGGCCGGAATACGCTTACCCGTAAAATCAAAGAGCTTGATATGAGCTTTGAAGAGAGTACTGAGGAAGAGGATTAAGCCCCTCCCTCCGCATTACTCTCATATTTTGTAGGCAGCGGGTTCCATCCCGCGCTATGCCCAAACCTTGGAGCACGACCTAGAATCAGTTACTCACTTCTCGCCAGTAAATAATTCTGTCGTGGCCTCGATATTGACCAAACTGCGCCTCAACAAAGGGGTGCTCATCATCCAGAGCGCCATCTCCGTCCCAGTCAAAACGCAACCATGGCAATGCAGATAAGTCCTGATTAACTTGAACTTTTCCAGCCCCGCCGACTCCTGGAGCGCTGAAGCTAAAGTTTTCATTTTGCGCATCATCGAGAGGAGCATTCACACTTAAGGTAGTTAACTCTGAACCCACAAGAATATCTTCTAAGCTCGTAGCACCACTACCTAAAGGTGTAACAGTTGGAACAACTGCGGTACATTGATCATCAGTATGGGCAACAAAGGTTCCGGCGCTAGAATAATATTGGGGGTAAGCCTTCATTTTTAACGCTTGAGTATCAGGCCCATAGGCATTCTCCATTTTCCACCGTCCTTGCCGTAATTCTGAGCTAAATTGGAAACCAAGCGCTGCTAAATTACTAGTGCCTGTCACATCATCATCGTCTTCCAAAGTAACGACCAAATCAATATCTGCGTCAAAAGGAACGATATTGGTCCCTGCAGGTCGATCATAACTGAAGTTAGGGTTACTAGAGTGGATAAGTAAGCTAAGCGTTCCATCAATATCTGTTGTCGCACCATAACTTATATCTCCAACTGGCGAGGATAATGTCGCCGCCGTCGCTGCATTATCGGTATAGCAAAAACCCTTAACGCCTACACTACCACCACAAGACTCATCTAGCTCCAGGTTTGCACCCAAGCGCCAAAAATCACCTTCATAGTTTTGTGTAATCGTGCCATCAGCACGTACAGCACTTATCGTCAATTCAGGGACAGTATTCCATTGAAAGGCCTGATTCATATAAGTGAAGGGCGATAGTCCAACGACATTACACGCTGGGGCAAAATTTCCTCCTGTGACGGAAAAGCTCACATCAAAACGATCAGGGATAAACCGACCAACATTACCACTTGTACCACCGCTGACGACTTCACCCGCATAATCGGGCACGGCATAGGCTTCCATAGTGAAAACCCCCACCTCATCTATTTGTTGCGTCACCGACACAACACCATCATCTGCCAATGTAAAGGCCACATTGCTCTCGGCAACATTGGCATTAACACCACTTAGCGGTGCAATAAGATTACTACGCAACGATATTGGCGAAGGACTGATATAGCTCTCAGCCGTTGTTGCGCTTGCATCCGCGCAGACAGCTCTAAGCTGCTGAGTAAAATTATCACCGACCGTTGCAAACTCACTGCAAGATCCAAAAGGAGAAGAACAACTTGGCGCGCTCGGTACAGTCGACTCAATCAAGGAAGGAGAGACAACAAAGGCATTAGACATAAGACCTTGCATAAGTGGCGTTTCACTGAGCCCATCCTCATGTTCAAAGTTAATAGACAATATTTGTCCAGCATCTAAATGCCTAACGTCAAGATCTGCTACACCTTGATCAAAATCTAAAGTCAGATTATCACTAGCAGGTAAACTGTTAGCGATAAGCGTGTTATTAAGGCTTAGGGAAGTCCTGGCCGTATCTGCAATAGCGGGTGACTCATCAGATTGATAATTCACCTCAAACCATGCTTTTAAATCTTTACTCCCGTCAAAATCAGTCAACACTGAACAAGCACTACCACTTGGTTGAGTTTGACCGACAGCGGTTAATGTCATCGATTTAGAATTACCACAAACAAAAGAGGCCGGGTTGGTGGCAACAAATCCGTAAGCACTAAAGTTTGTACCCGGCGTTGCGGTAGAGCTTACACTCTCTGCAGTATCTTCGGCGGTCACGACCACACCATCAACCGCCCTCTCATGGAATAAAAAGACCGTTGCTGCACCGCTTTCAGAGCCATCCAGAGTGAGACCCGATATGGAGGAACCACCGCTAGCAGCATCATAAAACTCGCTATTTGAATCATCATTGGTACTTAAACCAATCGTACCAACATAGTCAGTTTTATCAGTAACACCATCCGCACATACAGCTTGAATACTCACTTCAGCTCTGGAACTCGGGCAGGCTAACCCATAGTCAGGCTGAGTAATCGAAAAACTACCTAAAGAACACGAGCTACAAGCATGAGAGTCCCCCATAGCCGTTCCAATTTCTGCTTCAGTCAGCACGCTATCGTAAACTTTAATCTCATCCAAACGGCCATAAGCTGAAGCGCCTGGTGTTAGATAAGTAGATGAATTGTCCCCGAAGAAGATATTTCCTACATCACCCATAGTGCCGTTAGATGAAATTGACGATGAGGCAGCAGAGCTTCCATCAACATATATATGCAATTCATCGGCAGATAAGTCCCAGGTTACGCCAAGATGAACCCACGTTCCCGCAACAACTGAGTTAGCACTTGTGTATAAGTTGAAATCAAGATCCGCGCTATCTTCCAAGGCAAATCGTAAGCGACCATCATTTAATTTTGCCAAGAAGAAATACTTATCGTTAGAATTTCCTATGACATCGGTAGTTGCATCAATTAAGGTCTTATCTCCACTCCCCACCCAGTTCTCTTCAGCTCGATACCAAAGCACAATAGTCCCTTGACTCCCTACGTCTGTGTCCAAGTCCAGCTGTGAGTCAATGGCATCAATCGTTGCTGAATTTGAGTTGTCGGGAATAAAACTACCTTTACAAACCTGGCCGCTGGCATGGGACTCTGCACTACCGACACTTAATCCCGCATTACCGTTACCCGAATAATCCTCGATCGACACGCCTGCGCCCGACCAATTATTTTGCTCAAAGGCAAAGTGAGCAAGAGGCTGATAGGCGCCACATGAACGTGTCTCGGTATATAAGGCATTCACTTGCGAATCACTTAGAACGCTGTTGTATATTTTGACTTCATCTAGCTGACCTTGAAAGTACTCTGGCGAACCACCTGTATCTTCTATCCGGCCGATACTCGTGAAAGAGTTGCCAATCACACCTGCTGCTGCGGTGCCACTTTGATCCAACACGCCATCAATATATATTTTATACGCACCACTACCGGCATCACGTGTTAGTACCACATGATGAAAGCTATTATCATTGATCACTCCTGAGGATTTTGTTGAGTAATCGTTACCGACCGATAAGCCAATATGGCCCGAGGCATCGATCCAGCCCCAAAAGATATCGTCGGAGCCTCCCGCCTCTTCTATACCTGCAATACCGGGCGCCTGCCATCCGGTATTATTTCCTACTTGTGTGGTCTTGATCCAAAAACTCAGTGAAGAGGTTCCCGTAAGCGTTGTGCCTACGGCTGAGCTTTCAATGTAGTCATCAACACCATCGAAATCGCCTGCTCGGCAAAGGTGTGCTGTATTCGTTGTGTCTAAGCCATTTTGAGAACTGGCATTGCTAGAACTAGCTGAGCTATCCACCACATCACCTGATGAGCCAGACCAAGCCGTCTCGTCCATTCGAAATTCTGCGACAGGTTCAGGTAGCTCACCTGTGACCGCACATGAACTCAAAGCTGCACTTGGAATAGCTTCCCAACTGCCACCGTCACGGCGCCATTGCAAACGAGCATAAGCTTGACCAGTATGCTCAAAGTGCTCCATCTGAACGATATAGCCCTGCCCAGAATTTAATAATTGCGCCGCAGAAGTGCTCGAATAACGCGGTCCATGAAGGCTCCAGTCATTAATAATCTCACTACCTTCAAGGTCTAAGCGTACACCATCATCTGAATACAGCCGGAACTCATAACTACCTGTTTGTGTCGGTACCACATAGCCATTCCAACGAATACTGAAACGCTCATTATTTCCAGAGGTACTAGGGAAAATAGTCGGCGTTCCTGAGCCCCAACCAAAATCCACTTGGCTATCTTTACGCAGATATGCCGTACCGGTAAATAAACCTGAAGGCTGAGAAACCTTGGTTCCACTTCCGTTACGTTGATCAAAGTAATGACCAGTTAAACCAGAGAAATCAACGCTGTGATCAGTACCATCCACCGTCAAGGTATATGCCTGGCCCGCTACAATTCCTGTTACCTGCAATACAACCGTTGTGTCACTTTGCTGACTAACACTACTAATCGTCGCTGCATTTAAGGAGTAGTAGCTAGTATCTAAGGCATCACTATCAATGGTATTGTCGAATTCGACTACCAAGAGATTATCAACACCACAGGCACCATGGACACTATCAACATTCAATACACCACTCGCCCCTTCTCTCAAAGCAATTAAGTGACCAATGGCATCATCAAAAATTGTTGACGCCGTCGCGACTCGATCACCCGATGCACCTGCCGTAGGTCGAAGCTCATATGCGGCCATTGTTGTTATTCCGTCATTACCCTTATGTTCCTCAATATCGTACATTTCAGTCATACCGACAGGTGCGGAAAACGCTGCGTCTCCGGCTTCAAGCGTATAAAATGCCACCAGCATTCCCCCCGAGCCTGAAGTATTGACCGACGGTGCTGTCACACTGGACCAACTCATACCTACGCTAGAATCTTCATCATCTATTGGTGTGGAGGTATCGACACCTCGAAAGACAGACATACCACCTATATACCGCCGATTCCGATTGCCATCAAAATCAAAGTTATACCCGGTCCCAGCGTCGCCAGACGTAGCCAGGCGATAGTACAATGATTGGAGTACATCATCGTCTCTGTCTTGAGAGCTAATCTGAGTCCAACCAGCTGGCGCTGTCACCCCATCACTACCACTTCTGTTTCGGATAGTAATCTGCACCAATAACAAATCATTTTCTTCAGCACTCGCTGGTACAGTAAGAGTGACATCATCGTTATTGCCATCTTCAGTCGTACTAGCTACAAAAGTAATTGCAGAATGAGCACTACTAGCGAAAGTAAACAGACAGACAATCACACATATACTTGTAATAAGTCGGAACAATAACAAAACACCCTTATTAATCATGAGCCCTCACCTGCACCGAACGAGTCGCCTGGTCCAAACCACTTCCACAGGTCGCTGTGCTTGTAAATGTCATATAATTTGTACCTGCCACCGTATCAATTCGGCAAATCAGTTGTGCAATGCAGTTATCCAAGCCAGGGTTACTCCCTCCTGCATCAAAGTCCAGATACCCCATTGCATCATTACAAGTTGTCCCACCAACGAACACTCTGTTTAGCGCTATCTGAGCACCGCTTTCCGCCGCGTAAAAGGCTCGTGTAGATTCAAAGTCTTGAGCAAAGCCCATACTGGAATCTTCAGCCAGATCACTCATTGCCAAAACGATCAAAGCAAGAATAACGATCAAAAATATTGTCGCAGGAAGTCCAATACCTCGCTGCTTAAGGTGTAGTTGTCTAAAGTGGAGTTGCCTAGGGTACATTGCGAATTTGCACCTCTTGATTTACGGCCTGGAGTTCACCATTACTACCTGTAACACTGTAAGCAATATTTACCACAGCATTACGAGTCAGGCTGGCGTCTGTATAAGCAAAGCTACCTAAATTCGCACCATTTGCCATGACAGTTTGCTTGTTGGTATCAGGGGTCGAATCAAAGCCATAATCAAAATAACGATAGAGAAAGCCACCGCTAAAACAAAACATCACGGGGTCCTGACTAATAAACAAACGCTTAGTTGGGGAGTCACTGACAAATTGATGGCTTGATTGTAAGTTAATCGTCAAAGCACCGGCTGTTGCGCCGGCAGTAATACTAGAAAGCAAGCTACTAATTACGCGCTGGCTTCCAGATAGGTCATAAACATCACTGACGGCATTACTATAAACGGCCACTCTGTCCTGGCTAGTATCGACACTTGCATCCACGTAGCTAGCAAAAGGTACCACCTCGAAACTACTGGCCCCACTTAAAATCGGCACACTTAAATAGTCCGTTGCAGCGACAGTGGGAATAAACTCAATACATGAGCCGCCACTAAGCGTTTGAATACTATTCGGTAAAGCTAATCGTAGTTCTCTACTTAGCTTCTCTGATACCACCCAAGCAATGGCAGATATTTTACCGCGCTCAGAGGCATCGATCATGCCCTCCGTAGTTCGACCGATAAATCCGGCAATTCCTACACCTAGAATACCTATCACGACAATCGTGACAATCATCTCGATTAAGGTAAATCCTTTAGAGTCATTTAAGGGGCGCGACATTAGAAGTTCCCCTTATAAGCGGCAAAGGTCATCGTACTTTGGCCCGGTGGCGTTATCGAAATAGTTATTTTCTTGGCGTGATTCGTTGCACTCGCTGACACTAAGTTAGCGGTATCGCACGCCACACTAATAGAAACACTATAACTGTCATAAGAACTATCTAAACCTGCAGTTAAGCTGACCGGTGGAGCATCTGTCAAACCATCATAGTCATCCACATCGTTATAGACAGAGCGAGTTTCCAGGACGTCTCCGGGTGAATCGGGACCCAGATCTGCTGCTGTACAACCTGGGCTCGCGACCATCGGCACACCACCCACGGGCGTAGCGTGGTCATAATTCTTTGATAATATTTCGTCAAAATATAACTGTGTCAGCTTTAAGGTCTTATTCCTCCAAAGGGGGTCAGCACTATGTTTCATGGTAAAACTGAAAGAGTTCAGCACTGCAACCATAGCAATCGATAGAATCACAATAGAAATGACGAGTTCAACCAAGGTGACGCCTTGCTGTCGGCTTAAACTTCTTGAACGAGTAACATTAGCTCTCACGGGCATGCCCCCGACGATTCGTAAACAAAACCCGAGGAGGAGAAGCAAATACGATGGGTTTTCGTACCAACGATCGTAACATTGTGATTTGCGGCATCGTCCATACTTGCTGTTTGATCCCACGCCAAACTAACAGTAGCCCCCAACGCCAGCGCAAGGCCATCTATTGAAATTGTGGGCAAAGGTGTTTCCAGTTGATAAGTCTGAACGCTTTGCTGATGCTTCAGTAGGGTAAAATGCAGGTCGCCGCCAGCGGTACGAATAAACTGTATTTCCGCTGGATCTCCCGACGGTATAGGTGCCGCACCCGCTATTTGCACCTCTTGAGCACTGACACCCAAGGCTAACTGTTGCGCGAGTAAACCAAGAGAAAGAAGCCTTTCCTTGGCTAAGTAGTCTGCATAGGAGTCTTTTGAAGAGAACAGGCTATTGGCACCGACACTTAGAACACCGATGAGCACGATGACCATCACCAGCTCAATCAAGGTAAAACCATGCTGGTTAGTCTGTTTTGAATAGTTTGCTATGATCTTGTTCGACAAAAATCTTGCCTTTAAAAAACGAAAAAAAGCGCCCACCGGCGCTTTTTCACACAACTACTAATCAATCACAATTCGTAACATCAATTGAAATAGTTGGGCTATTATTTGCTGCAGCAGCTGTATAGGTAATACGGCAAGTTGCTGCATTAGCTGGTGTTACACCTGAAGCTGTCACTGTAACCGTCGAAGTTGCTAAACCGCCTGGAGTACCACCCAAATCGAAATCAGCAGCAGTAATCTGAGCAGCATCAAGAATACCTTCAGATCCAGCAGTTTGTGCTTCAGGATAGCCGTTCAACATCTGAATAACCTGACCTTCCATTGTAATTTCAGTCAAGGAGTTATCGCCCTGAGCCAAATAGTCTGCGTGAGCTATGGATGACGCAGACCTCATCGCGCCATAAGCACCTTGAAGTGCTGCAGCACGCGCTTCACCACCTAAGTCTGCAAAACGAGGCAATGCAAAGGCTGCCAAAATACCTAAGATCACGATAACCATGACCAATTCGATGAGTGTAAAACCCGCTTGACGCTTCATGAGTAGAGCTCCTAAATCTTAATAATTATTTACTGCTTTCGTTCGTTAAAATTAAAAGTTAATGCTTCTTGGACTTAACGCCAAGTTTAAGTAGCACTAAAACTTCGTTCACTAATCTATTGATTTAACTATAGACATGCTTTTAAAACTTCGCACATCATTAATGTATGTTTTTGTTTAAAAATCGTAACAACAAAGCTTACTTTCTTAATAAAACTGCTTAAGGCTGAATATCTGTATAGACAGTGCCGGTGTTCGGGTCATACTCAACGTTATGTCCATCAACTGTTGCCTGATAGGTATATCGACAATCACCAGAATTCACCGTTGTCAGGTAGTCTTCACCCACGGCTGTCGACGTCGTTAGGCCATTAGTATTCATTAATGCCCCCCACAGTGCATTACACTCAGCAGCGGTCATTCCACTGGGGTTGGTGTTACCATTTACGCCTGTTGGCCAGCCATCGACACTAACATCGATAACATTATCTGGTTCACCATATCCAGGTAAGTCTGTAATGGCGGTACGGGTACCGTTTGCCAGCCACTGGGCTCTAACCAGTGAAACCGACGAGGTAAAACTACCACCAGCGCCTTCAACAGCCGATCGATGCGCCTCATCAGAAATCTCAGCAAACTTCGGGAAGGCCACCGCAGAAAGAATAGCTAGCACGGCAATCACGACCACTAACTCAATTAATGTAAAGCCGGACATTTTTTTCATAACTTCAAACTCTCTTCATCAATGTAAATTGAAACCTGTTTTTGAAAACCCGTTTTTGAAAACCAAGTACCTGCTTCAGAAACTGCGCTCATGGTTTACGGCATGAGCTGCAGAACTAATCCTTCATATTCTGAATGTTTATTCGCTTGAACTTTATCCTTTGACAATAGACCAACTACTCTAAATTGCAACCATTGCGAATATCTTTGGCGCTGCCATTCAGGTTCATCGCTAACAATCCTTGAGAACTCCCCCTGCAATTGCGCTCGCAAACTCTCTACTGACACATCGCGCGGCTGATAAGCAATATCTCTTAGTTTTGGGTCAAATACCCAAACACCCGCTAGGTGCTGACTTTCCTCTAAAGCTTGCTCTCCAACATAGTGCGTCACGTCATCCTGAACCCAGTTCATCGGATTTGCGCCCACAAACTCTGCCATTGCTTGCGGCCTATCCTGGGCCACCAGAGATGCCTGCATCAAGGTAACAGCAGCATTGAGTTCTTTAAGCCTATGAATAAACTGTACACGCTCGGCATTCACTAGCTCTTGATTCAAACGTTCAGCCAACCAATTCAAGGCGAACACAATAATCAGAAGGCTCACTGCGACCACAAAATAGCGATTGCCGAAACTGCGCTCATAAACAGTTTTTTCTTCCGCTTTATACACGCTGTCTACCGTCCCATTGCTGCCTGGCCCAAGTCCCAGATTGGCAAGAAGACGCCTAATGCCAAGACCAAGACAATGCCGCCCATTGCAACGATTAATATTGGTTCGATTGCTTCAGACAAGCGCTTTAACGAGTAGTCTGCTTCTTCATCATAAAAGTCTGCCACTTCATCCAATAGGCTATCGATCGAGCCGGTCTCTTCACCAACCGCCATCATCTGCAATACCAAGGGGGTAAATATTTCGGTAGCACGCGCCGTTCTTAATAGGCTATCGCCACGCTCTATTCCCACTTTCATATCAATAATTCGTTTACCGATAAACTTATTCCCCGAGGCCTCCGCTGCAATC
>NZ_LWGG01001550.1:0-438 GCF_001635365.1 Oleiphilus sp. HI0128
TACCTAGGAAGTAGATCTTCACTCTTTGTGAACTCAACTGACATAGATTGAGGCATTTCGCCCTGCTCTGTCTGAAAACCTGATAGCCGAGCCTCAGGGTACTGGTGGTATACAATAGCTTTACATTTTTTAGTCTTATGCAAAGTGCCATCACTGCTTAGCCAATAGAATTCATTGAAGACAGCTTGAGTAATTGGTTTGCCGGGTGCAGATGCTCTTTTCGTTTGACTCGTGCTTTCAACTCTTTCACTAAAGCTCATATCAAACACGGAGTTTAGTAAGCTAGCATCATGATGAAAATAAACTTGGTTTTTGTCATTGGCGTTCTTTGGAAGCTTCTTAATCAAAGCCAAATCACAACCATGTTCTGATAAACGAGAAACGATTTCCTTGGACGAGATTAGCCCTTGATAATCGAGATGATTGAATATTGCCATA
>NZ_LWGG01001551.1:0-1052 GCF_001635365.1 Oleiphilus sp. HI0128
CTTGAAGTTTTATATAATGCGCTCGTTGCACAGCAGCATATCTTAATTCTTGGAGACTTTGACTGCGATGGTGCGACGAGTACAGCCTTGGCTGTTCTTGTACTTCGAGAGATGGGGGCGAAAGAGTGCTCTTATATTGTGCCCAACCGTTTTGAATTCGGCTATGGCCTGACGCCAGAAATCGTTGACTATGCTGCAAAATTAAAGCCTGACCTAATCGTTACTGTTGATAATGGTATTGCTAGTGAAGCAGGCGTAGAGCGGGCCAAGTCACTCGGTATTAAGGTTTTGGTTACTGATCATCACTTGCCGGGAGATACCCTACCTAAAGCTGATGCAATCGTGAATCCAAATCAACTCGGTTGTGAATTTCCCAGCAAAAATGCCGCAGGGGTAGGGGTTATATTTTATGTTTTAAGTAGTCTTAGAACCTTGCTTAAAAAGAGACAATGGTTTGAACAGAGACAGCTTAAAGAACCCAATATGGCTTCATATCTTGATTTGGTTGCTTTGGGGACTGTCGCTGATCTGGTGGCGCTCGATCACAACAATCGCGTACTGGTTTCCCAAGGGCTTAAACGTATTCGGGCAGGTTATTGTCGTCCTGGAATCAAAGCGCTTTTGTCGCTCGCGGGTAAGGAGTTGTCGGGCGTTAAATCGAGTGATATGGGGTTTATCGTTGGTCCGCGGCTAAATGCGGCGGGTCGCCTTGATGATATGTCACAGGGTATCGAATGCCTATTAGCTGATAGCGAGGTTAGGGCAATGTCTATCGCGCAGCGCCTGGACCAGCTGAATGTCGAGCGCAAGCGCATTGAAGCCGAAATGAAACAGGATGCTGAAGCCCAGGTACAAAGCATTCTGGACAAGTCTACGGAAAGCTTGGCTCTTGAGAACTTGTCGTGGGGGTTGAGCTTATATGAGCCACATTGGCACCAAGGTGTCATTGGGATATTAGCTTCACGTATCAAAGAGCTATTTCATCGGCCCGTAATCGCTTTTGCGCCTGCTAGCGATGATCCGCTGATTCAGAATAGGGAGCTAAAAGGATC
>NZ_LWGG01001552.1:0-713 GCF_001635365.1 Oleiphilus sp. HI0128
CTATTGCAATTAAAACCGGCGCTATCATTGCCCTGATCATCGCACTGATGTTTATCTATGCCCTCATTCTGGCCCAACGCATCACCAAATTAAGCCACAGTGCCCACAATGCTATTGACGGGCAAGGCCGAATCATCAGCACTGACAATATCTCTAGTAAAACAGCACCCGATGAATTGGGGGACTTGTCACGCAGCATCAGCAGCTTGCTTAAGCAGCAACAATCCTATACGCAGTTTTTAGAACGCATGCCACAAACACTTCGCCACGAGATTTCCAACCCACTTAACAAGCTCAGAACCTCGCTAGAGAACCTAATCGATGACAGGCCTGAACTAAAAGATAATACTTATGTTAAAAAACTCGATGCCGGGGTTGATCAAATAAGCAAGATCTCACAACAGCTCACTGAAGCGGCTAGCCTTGAAAATGCATTGCAAAATGAACATTTAGCAAGCCTGAACCTAAGCGAGTTTTTAGAAGATTACTGCTCATCCTGGGAGGGCCTACGAACCGAACAACCCAATAAAGTGGTGTGGGTGATGGCGGAAAGCTCTAGGCTCGAACAACTACTCGATAAACTTCTGGATAACGCCTTTGGTTTTTGTTCAGATGACGGCAAGGTATGCCTTCGCTTGATCGATAACGACTTAGAAACCTTGATTGAGGTCGAGAATGATGGGCCAACGATTACCGAAGGAAAAATGAATGAA
>NZ_LWGG01001553.1:0-929 GCF_001635365.1 Oleiphilus sp. HI0128
ACCAATATCGTTACGGATCTCTTTCAATACGGCATGCGCCATCGATCGCTTAAGCCCTTTGCAGAGCTCATTAAGCTGCTCGTAGGGTAAAACTTCGCTAAGGTCGCGGCCGGTAATATTAACAACGATCCGCTGAGGCGATACCGGCAAAAATTTGTCAAGCTGCAGAGACTTTGGTGCCATGCTGTTCAGCGCGAATATGGCTTCCAAAAATAAAGTACCAGGTTCAACACCTTTTACCGACATGGTTGCCAAGGCTGCATTACCAAGCTCTCCTGTTAAGGTTTGCTCGATTAGATCGGTCACCATCGGGTGTTCCCATGAGACAAACTCGACATCTTCCCGGACAAGCGCTTTCAAACGGTGGAAGGTTAAGGTGTTGCCTTCATCGTTTAAGCCGGGAAAGTGCTGCTCCAGCATGTGCTCTCCAGGGCGAATGATCAGAGTCTGGTCTGACTGGTACTCTTGTTCAACACCGTAAAGGTTGAACTGCTTTTCCATGTAAGAGGACAGGTCCTGGCTTGCTTCCTCAGATTCGATCAAGGCAATGATTTTCTCGGCTTCTTCAGGATTGCAGGAGTTAAGCTCAAGTAGGGGGTCACGACCCGTTTGAAGAGCTGCCATAGCCGCATCGCGATGCTCACGGGCTTGTTTGATAAAAGACAAGGCCTGATCAGATTGAAAGTCACCTTCGCTTAAGTAACTTTCCAGTTCGACGGCAAACTGTTCATAAATTGCAAAGCCTGCCGCACAGCTGTGAGTGAAGGCATCCAGAGCCTGGTCATACCAGTTGAATAAACCCTCTTGGCGGCTGCCAGGAATGAAGGGCACATGAATATTGACGTCATGTGTTTGCCCGATTCGGTCTAAGCGGCCGATACGTTGTTCGAGTAGGTCAGGGTTCTCTGGTAAGTCGAATAACACTAAGT